>JAEZGT010000325.1 GCA_023416875.1 Pseudomonadota bacterium | reverse complement strand
GCTCCTGGTTTACCACCTCAAGTTCGAGGGACGCTTGCTTGACCCTCAGTGCGGTACGCATGCGTGCGGCCAGAATGGGATAATCCACCGGCTTATTGACGTAATCGCTGCCGCCCAGGTCCAGAGCTTTGATGATGTTGTCGTCGGAATTGCTGGCGGAGATGATGATGACCGGAATATCAGCGGTTTCGGCGAAGTCCTTTAATTTCTCCAAAGTTTCCAGGCCGCTCAAACCGGGCATGCGCATATCGAGCAGAATCAAATCCGGCCGGCGGGTCGCCGCTGTAGTGATGCACTCATCCCCACTCAAGGCAATCAGCACATCGAAGCCGTCATCATTCAGGTCATACTCCAGAAGTCTTGCGTTATCTTCGGAGTCATCCACGACTAAAACTGTTGGCATGGCACCATCGCTGCTCTGGGGAGGTGGGTCGCCGTCGGGCGCTTGATAGAGTTAACTGTAGCCAAACTTCCGCCACTTGCCGCCGGGCTATAAGCTCAAGGTTGAAAGCGGCGGCGAGTTGATTTTCAGCGTGCCAGTTTTTCCCGCGGGACTTCAGCGCGCCACCTCACATTGCCCAGATTTGTGAATTTCCGGTGGCGCGGCGCAGTTGGGCCATGGCGATTTCGGCAAAGTCGATCTTGCGCGGGTGCAGGCGTGAGCCGCTGTGCTGCATGCGGTGCAGGAGGCTGAGGACGGCTTCCTCCCAGGTGAGTTCCAGCAATCCCGGGTAATAACTTTCCACTACCCAGGTGCGGATATCGCCGTTCGGCGGCAGTGTCTGGGCGGGATTATCCTCGGCCAAGTCGTCGCGCAAGTGGCAGATGATGTCGGCAAGCCAGTGCATGCCGCCGCTGATGGCGGTGCGACTGTCGATGCACAATTCGTTCAGTGTCATGGTTCAGCTCCGCTCTGTACCTTGAAGGAAGAACAATTGGTCAGTGGATCGTTTCAGGTTTTTCCTGGGGCGCCAGCGGGCTGGTCGGCTTGCCGCCCATGGAGCGCTGGAGCTGCAGGATCATTTTGCTCAAATAGGCGATGCTTTGGTTCAGCTCCCGCACGGCAATGCGCAGGTCATCGGCTTCCGCGTGGTCGAGGGGGGGTGAAGTTTGTGTTTTGCCACTCATAATCGGTCCTCCAGAGAGGCTGTCACCTGTACCCGCAGGCACAGGTGTGATTGTGGTGAAAGGGCTTAGTCCCAGCTCAGGGCGCCGCCGGTTTGATACTCGATTACGCGCGTTTCGAAGAAGTTCTTCTCCTTGCGCAAGTCCATGATTTCGCTCATCCACGGGAAGGGGTTCTGTGCACCGGGGAATGCTTCCGGCAGGCCCAGCTGGGCCAAGCGGCGGTTGGCAATGAAGTGCAGATATTCTTCCATCATGCTGGAGTTCATGCCGAGAATGCCGCGCGGCATGGTGTCGTGAGCGTATTGAATTTCCAGCTCCGTGCCTTCCAGAACCATTTGGCGAACTTCAGCTTTGAAGGACTCCGTCCACAGATGTGGGTTTTCCAGCTTGATCTGGTTGATCACGTCGATGCCGAAATTCAGGTGCATGCTCTCGTCGCGCAGGATGTACTGGAACTGCTCGGCCACGCCAGTCATTTTGTTGCGCCGGCCCATGGAGAGAATCTGGGTAAAGCCGCAATAGAAGAAGATACCCTCGGTCACGACGTAGAAGCCGATCAGATTGCGCAGCAGTTCCTGGTCGGCCTCGGGTGTGCCGGTTTGGAACATGGGACTGCTGATGCCACTGGTGTGGGCGATGCTCCAGGCCGCTTTTTTGGCGACGGAGGGCACTTCGCGATACATATTGAATACCTCGCCCTGGTCCATCCCGAGAGACTCGATGCAGTACTGGTAGGCGTGGGTGTGGATGGCTTCTTCAAACGCTTGGCGCAGCAGGTACTGGCGCGCTTCCGGGCAGGTGATGTGGCGATAGATGGCCAGCACCAAGTTGTTTGCCACCAACGAATCCGCAGTAGAAAAGTAGCCTAACGAACGCTTCACTACCCGCCGCTCGTCCTCGCTCAGGCCATCAGCGCTTTTCCAGGTGGCCACGTCAGCAGTCATGTTGACTTCCTGTGGCATCCAATGGTTGGCGCAGCCGTCCAGGTATTTCTGCCATGCCCATTCGTATTTAAAGGGCACCAGCTGGTTGAGGTCGGCGCGGCAGTTGATCATGCGCTTATCGTCCACCTGAATGCGGGCGGCGCCCATTTCCAGCTCTTCCAGACCCGGTGCAGGGTCCAGATCGCGCACGGCCTGTTTGGCGAGGCTGATGGCGTCCTGATTGTTCAGACCGGGTTTGACTGCGGCGGCGGGTGCAGCAGCAGTCTTTTCCACTTTTCCTGCGGGCGCGGGTTTTTCGACCGGGCGGACTTCCGCTGCGGCCGGCTCGGCTGCCAGGGCTGTCTGAATGACCTCTGGTGCGATCTTTTTGTCGGCGACAGGCGCAAGGGCCTTGTCGTCGTTGTAATCATCCCAACTCAACATGTGGTGTTTCCTATTTGGTCGTAACGTTGGTAATTAGAGTGCCGGCGGCTCCGCAAGTGCAGATGGCCGGATGCGCCCCCGCGCACCCTTGTCCCCCGGCCGGCTCCTGATTCCTCTGTGCTGACACCGCTTCAGAGCTCCACCAGTTTTTTCCGGGGGTCCGGCATTCCGGGACCGCCGCGAGTACATCCTTGTAGGCTCCCTCACCGACCTCCCTGTCGGTGAGGGTCCCAAGCGGGCCGCCCCGGAAAAATCTGCTGAATCTCTTGCGCTCAGTGCCTCAAATTACTGGCAAGCCTCGCAATCCGGATTATCGATGGAGCACGCCTTGGGTACGGGCGCCGCTTCCAGCGTCGGAGTTTCGCTCTTGGCGGAAACCGCGTTCAGATTGCCGGTGCTGATGGTGGATTTCTCCGTGGTAGTGGCCGCCAATGCACGCAGGTAGTAAGTGGTTTTCAACCCGCGGAACCAGGCCATGCGGTAGGTGAAATCCAGCTTCTTGCCGTTGGCGCCGGCGATATAGAGGTTGAGGCTCTGGGCCTGGTCGATCCACTTCTGCCGGCGACTGGCGGCGTCGACGATCCAGCGCGGTTCCACTTCAAATGCGGTGGCGTAGAGCTGCTTGAGGTCTTCCGGAATACGGTCGATCTTCTGCACCGAACCTTCGTAGTACTTGAGATCGTTGACCATGACGATGTCCCACAGGTCGCGCGCCTTGAGGTCGTGCACCAAGTAGGGGTTGACCACGGTGAATTCGCCGGACAGGTTGGATTTCACGTATAGGTTCTGGTAAGTCGGCTCGATGGACTGACTGACACCGGTGATGTTGGCAATGGTGGCGGTGGGCGCGATTGCCATCACATTGGAGTTGCGCATCCCCTGTGTTTTCACCTTCTCGCGCAGGCGGCTCCAATCCTGGGTCTTGCTGCGATCCTGCTCTATGTACTGCTCGCCGCGGTTGTGGGCCAGCAGTTCGATGGAGTCGATGGGCAGAATGCCTTTGCTCCACAGCGAGCCTTCAAAAGAAGAATAACTGCCGCGTTCTGCAGCCAGATCGCTGGAAGCTTCGATGGCGTAGTAGCTGATCAGCTCCATGGAGCGATCGGCGAATTCCACGGCGGCATCGCTGCTGTAGGGGATGCGCATCTGATAGAGCGCGTCCTGGAAGCCCATGATGCCCAGGCCCACCGGGCGGTGACGCAGGTTGGAGGTGCGCGCTGCAGGCACCGAGTAATAGTTGATATCGATAACGTTATCCAGCATGCGCACAGCGGTGCGCACGGTCTCCCGCAGCTTCTCTTCGTTCAATTTGCCGTTTTCGATGTGCTGCGCCAGGTTCACGGAACCCAGGTTGCACACGGCGATTTCGTCGTTGGCTTTCGTGTTCAGAGTAATTTCGGTGCACAAGTTGGACGAGTGCACCACACCAACGTGCTGCTGCGGACTGCGCAGGTTGCAAGCGTCTTTGAAGGTGATCCAGGGGTGGCCGGTTTCGAACAGCATGCCCAGCATCTTGCGCCACAGATCCAGCGCGCGAACTTTCTTGTGCAGTTTCAGCGTGCCGTCTTCCACCTTGCGCTCGTACTCCTCGTAGCGCGCCTCGAAAGCTTTGCCGTACAGGTCGTGCAGGTCCGGTGCGTCGTTAGGGGAGAAGAGCGTCCAGTGCTTGTCTTCAAACACGCGCTTCATGAACAGATCCGGCACCCAGTTGGCGGTATTCATATCGTGGGTACGGCGGCGGTCGTCGCCGGTGTTCTTGCGCAGCTCCAGAAATTCTTCGATGTCCAGGTGCCAAGTTTCCAGATAGGCGCACACGGCGCCTTTGCGCTTGCCACCTTGGTTAACGGCAACGGCAGTGTCGTTAGCCACTTTCAGGAAAGGAACCACACCTTGGGATTTGCCGTTGGTGCCTTTGATGTAGGAGCCGAGGGCGCGCACTGGCGTCCAGTCGTTGCCCAGGCCGCCGGCCCATTTGGACAGCATGGCATTGTCCTGGATGGCGCCGTAGATGCCCATCAGGTCGTCTGGCACGGTGGTGAGATAGCAGGAGGACAGCTGCGGACGCAGAGTGCCGGAGTTAAACAGGGTCGGCGTGGAGCTCATGTAATCGAAGGAAGAGAGCAGGCGGTAGAACTCGATAGCCTGTTCGTTTTTGTTTTTCTCGGAAGACGCCAAGCCCATGGCGACGCGCATAAAGAACACTTGGGGCAGTTCTATGCGTACGCCTTTGGTGTGCAGGAAGTAGCGGTCGTACAGGGTTTGCAGGCCGAGATAGGTGAACTGGTTGTCGCGCTCCGGCAGCAGGGATTGGCCGAGGATATCCAGGTCAAACGTCAACATTTCGGGGGAGATCAACTCCAATTCCACGCCTTTTTGCACAAACGCTTTAAGCGCGGGGCCGTAGTATTGGTGCATCTGTTGCTGGGTGGCTTCCTGGGCGATGCCGAGGTAACGCAGAGCTTCGCCGCGCAGTTTGTCCATCAGCAGGCGCGCAGTGGCGTAGGTGTAGTTGGGTTCTTTTTCGACCAGGGTGCGAGCGGAAATCACCAGCGAAGTGTTCAGATCTTCGTGGGAAACACCGTCGTACAGGTTGCGCATAGCCTCTTTCAAAATGGCTTGCGGATCTACTTCTGCCAAGCCTTCACAGGCGTCGGTCACGAGGGTTAACAGGCGGTCGACATCCAGTTTTTGTTTCTCGCCGTTGGGCATAACCACCTGGATGTTGGGCACATTCAGATTGGATGCGACTTCGGATTTCTGCGCGCGGATGCGGGCGCGCTCGGAGCGGTAGATCACGTAGTCGCGGGCCACTTTGTGCTCGCCAGCACGCATCAGGGTCAGTTCGACCTGATCCTGGATTTCTTCGATATGGATGGTGCCGCCGGAGGGCATGCGGCGTTTGAAGGTTTCGCTGATCTGCTTAGTCAGTTTGGCAACAGTTTCGTGGATACGGCTAGAGGCGGCGGCAGTGCCACCTTCTACAGCGAGAAAGGCCTTGGTCATAGCCACGGAGATTTTGTCGTCGGTGTAGGGAACGACGGTGCCGTTGCGCTTGATGACGCGCAGTTGGCCGGGGGCGGTGGCGGCAATGGATGCCGGCGCATCGGCTTCGGGAGCTCGTGCGCGGGTGGGTTGCGGCTCTTTGATATCCACGTCTGTATGCATAGTGATTCCTCCGTTGGCCAATCTTGATTAGATCGATTGATTGATTGTGTTTATTCGGGTTGTTCCGTTTATTTTTGTGTTGTGGACAACCTTACGAAGCGTAGTTGGCAATTTGGGTTTTTCAAGTCATAAACCACTAGATCTAGTGGTTTGACTTATGTGGTGACGCAATATATCGCAATGCAAATAAAAAAGCAGGTGTGGATAACTTGGAAAACCTGTTGGCAACCTGTGGGACTAAAAAGTGGAAATAGCTGTAAGCAGCGCAGGAGCTAAGTGGGTCCAGTGGATAAGATGTTATGACCCTAAAATAGACTTTTTTTTTATTTGAAGGCGCCTGGATATAGCATGCTCTTTTGTGTTGGATATCCCACAAAAAGTACTTCGCCTAAATTTTGCTCAAGGGGGTGTGTCGGAAAGGATTCTGGAAGCCTCGCGTCAGGGAGACGCGGGGCAGCCTACATGGATGTATCTACGGCGATTCCAGAATCCTTTCCGGCGCTGCCCGTCTCTGCTTACAGCGCTCGTTCAAAAGAGACAATGCACTTCGTAAGTGAGAGCGGGCGGCCGCCGGTGGGGGTTCTGATAAACGTGCAGGATTCCGCGTGTCCGGCCGCACTGTAGGGCGGGCGGCGTTCCGTCATGCACAAAGCGGCGCTTTGTGGACGCATGACTACACCCATGCCGCGAGGCTTTCAGAATCCTCACCCGCACCGTCCTCTTACAATTGAAAAAGTTGTACTTCTTTTTGGCTAAGAGAGCAGTGTCTTTAAGCTGCGGTTATCCAGAGTCCGAACTCCCGCCAGCGACAGCACTATATCCAGCAGAGCCTCCCAGGGGTCTCCTTGGGCCATGCCTTTTACGGTGCGATCGGTGTAGCCGCACTCCCGCAGCAACAGGCGCAGAGTGCCGATGGAGAGACGTTGCAGCGCGCCGCGGATTAGGGGGAGGCGGGTTTCGAAGATGCCGTGTTTGCGCGCGACCATTTCCAGACGTTGACCGTCACTGAGTGCCAGCTTAAGGGCGATCAGGGCGCGGATCTCGCGGGTGAGTGCCCACAAGACCGCCATTGCCTCCGTGCCCTCGCCGCGCAAACCATTTAGGCTCGCAGCGGCGCCTTGAGCATGGCCGGCGAGGGCTTTATCCACTAAGCCAAAGACGTCGTAACGGGCGCTGTCCACCACAGCGTGGGCCATGGTCTGGGCGTCGATCATGCCGTTCTCCGCCACTAGTTTGAGCTTTTCGATCTCCTGCACCGCCGCCAGCAGATTGCCTTCAACACGTCCTGCCAATATGTCGATGGCCTGAGAATCCGCCCTTATGCCAGCG
>JAEZGT010000284.1 GCA_023416875.1 Pseudomonadota bacterium | reverse complement strand
GGGAGGTTTTTGCGTCTCTGCAGGCCGGTCGTGTCATGCAGAGGGGGAGCCGGCGATTGGTGGTTTGCCGCCACCAGGAGGCGTTAACACCCATTCTGAAAGAGGATAGGTATTCATCATGGCAAAGAAAATTGAAGCTTACGTTAAGTTACAAGTAAAAGCGGGTCAAGCAAACCCGAGTCCACCGGTTGGTCCTGCATTGGGTCAGCGCGGTGTGAACATCATGGAATTCTGTAAAGCGTTCAACGCGCAAACTCAGGGCCTGGAGCCAGGTTCGCCTGTTCCGGTCGTGATCAGCGTATATAGTGATCGCAGCTTTACATTCACCATGAAAACCCCTCCCGCTACTCACCTGCTGAAAAAAGCGGCGGGCATCAAGTCTGGTAGCGGACGCCCCAATACCGAGAAAGTTGGCAAAGTCACCCGCGCTCAGCTGGAAGATATCGCCAAAGCCAAAGCGCCAGATCTGACTGCTGCGGATATGGATGCGGCTGTTAGAACCATCGCTGGTTCTGCTCGTTCAATGGGTCTGGAAGTCGAGGGTCTGTAAGATGGCAAAGTTATCCAAACGTCAAAAGGCGATCCGCGAAAAAGTGGATTCCACCAAGCAGTACGGTATTGAAGAAGCTGTTGCGCTGTTAAAAGAGCTGTCGAAAGTTAAATTCTCCGAAACGGTCGATGTAGCAATTAATCTGGGCATTGATCCGCGTAAATCCGACCAGTCTGTGCGCGGCGCTACAACGCTGCCACACGGCACTGGTAAAAGCGTGCGCGTTGCTGTTTTCACCCAGGGCGCCAATGCGGAAGCTGCCAAAGCGGCGGGCGCAGAATTTGTCGGTATGGAAGATCTGTCCGAGCAAATTAAGGGTGGCATGATGGATTTCGATGTTGTGATCGCTGATCCTGCCGCCATGCGTGTAGTTGGTCAACTCGGCCAGGTGCTCGGCCCGCGCGGCCTTATGCCGAACCCGAAAACCGGCACCGTTACTCCTGATGTGGTCACTGCTGTGAAAAATGCCAAAGCCGGTCAGGTGCGTTTCCGTGCTGACAAAGGCGGCATTATCCACGGTGGTATCGGCAAGGTTTCTTTCGAAACAAAAGCGATCAAAGAAAACCTTGAAGCATTGATTGCGGATCTGAAAAAAATCAAACCTGCTACTTCCAAAGGTGTTTACCTGAAGAAGGTTTCCCTGAGCACCACTATGGGCCCAGGTTTGAATCTCGATTTATCCTCCCTGGAAATCTAAGGGAGAAACAGGCTTTGGGGTCCGGCATTTGCCGGACTGTCAAAGACCGTAGGAGTCGCCGCGCAAGCGGTGATTTAATCCGGCAAATTCGCCAGCGCATTTTTGCATTGGCGAATTCCGATCCTACGCAGACGGTGTGACCCTGCTCAGTTTTTAACTGGAAGTGATCACCGAAACTGGATGAGCCGGCGCGGTTGGCCGGGTTATCCGATCATCAAGTCCAGGAGATAGTTATTGTGGCTATTAGACTCGAAGACAAAGTAGCGATCGTCGCTGATGTTAACGAGACTGCGGTCAACGCGTTGTCACTGGTAATTGCCGACGCACGTGGTGTGACGGTAAACAAAATGGACGCTTTGCGCAAATTGGCGCGACAGAACAATGTGCGGTTGCAGGTAGTGCGCAACACGTTGGCCCGTCGCGCTTTTGATGGCACAGAGTTCGAGTGTGTTAAAGAGGCTTTGAAAGGCCCGAGCATTTTTGGATTTTCCATGGAAGATCCAGGTGCAGCGGCCCGTCTGTTCAAAGATTTCGCCAAAGAAAACGAAAAATTTGAAATCAAAGCGCTGGCAGTAGGCGGCAAAATGCTTCCGGCATCGCAAATAGATGCCCTGGCAACTCTGCCGACTCGCGATCAGGCATTGGCAATGCTGATGAGCGTCATGATCGCTCCAGTCACCAAGCTCGCTCGCACGCTCAACGAAGTACCAAGCAAAATTACCCGCGTTGTCGCAGCTGTGCGCGATCAAAAACAGGACGCCGCCTGATCGTTTACGACAGGCAGCTTGAACGTAAAACTTTTATTTAATGATCTGGAGATTGAGTAATGGCTCTGTCTAAAGAAGATATTTTGAATGCAATCGCCGAAATGTCCGTTATGGACGTTGTTGAACTGGTTAAGGCTATGGAAGACAAATTCGGCGTTTCTGCCGCTGCAGCTGTAGCTGTAGCTGCTGCTCCTGCCGCTGCTGCTCCTGTAGCAGAAGAAAAAACCGAGTTTGACATCATCCTGAAAGATTCAGGTGAGAAGAAAGTCAACGTGATCAAAGTGGTACGTGCTCTGACTGGCCTGGGCTTGAAAGAAGCCAAAGACCTGGTTGACGGCGCACCGAAGACTTTGAAAGAAGCAGCTTCCAAAGCAGAAGCGGAAGATGCCAAGAAACAACTGGAAGAAGCCGGCGCTACTGTCGAGTTGAAATAAGTTGGTTCTACTTAATGCCAAATTTTAATTTGGCGAGGGGCTGGCAGGTGTATACACCTGCTGGCCTTTTTCTGTTTACGGCCATGCTGGCCGATGTGGTGTTCAATTTACGGTCGAGTAGTTGATTTACCCGTGTCATTACCACGGAATCTGGAAGTTCGCCACTTCCAACGTCTTACCCGGACAATGCCCCGTGAACAAGCTGAGGAATACTGATGGCTTACTCGTACACTGAGAAAAAACGTATCCGCAAGGATTTTGGCAAGTTGCCCACTGTGATGCACGTGCCTTATCTCCTGGCAATTCAATTGGATTCCTACCGAAAATTCACTCAGGCTGACGTCGCTCCCAATAAAAGACTTGATATGGGATTGCACGCGGCTTTCAAGTCAGTATTTCCCATCGTAAGTTATTCCGGCAACGCGGCTTTGGAATATGTCAGTTATACCTTGGGTAAGGCTGTTTTTGATGTCAATGAATGTGTGCTGCGCGGTGCGACTTATGCAGTGCCTCTGCGCGTTAAAGTGCGCTTGATTATTTATGACAAAGAATCGTCCACCAAGACGATTAAAGATATTAAAGAGCAAGAAGTCTACATGGGCGAAATTCCGCTCATGACTGACAACGGTACATTTGTGATTAATGGTACCGAGCGTGTAATTGTTTCCCAGCTTCATCGTTCTCCGGGTGTATTTTTCGAACACGATAAAGGCAAAACCCACTCTTCAGGAAAATTGCTGTACTCCGCACGCATTATTCCCTACCGCGGTTCCTGGTTGGATTTCGAATTCGATCCAAAAGATCTGGTATATGTGCGTATTGACCGCCGTCGCAAGCTGCCAGTCACTATTTTGCTGCGCGCGCTCGGTTATCGTTCCGAGGAAATCCTGGGAATGTTTTTCGAGACGAACAAATACCGTCTGGTTGATGACAAAACGGTCAAGCTGGAACTGGTCCCCGCGCGTCTGCGTGGTGACGTAGCTTCGTTCACCATCACCGATGAAAACGGCAATGTTATCGTCGAAGATGGTCGCCGTATCACCGCACGACACATTCGCCAGATGGAAAAGGCTGGTGTGAAAGAGCTGTCGGTTCCGCGGGAATATCTGCTGGGTCGTGCGCTTGCAAAAGACATTATCGACCCGAACACCGGTGAAGTTCTGCTCGAGTGTAATACTGAGATCAGCGAAGACACTCTCAAGACTTTCCTCAAGGCCGGCATTACCGAAATTCAAACGATTTATACCAACGAGTTGGACTGCGGTCCGTTTATCGCTGAAACCTTGCGCATTGACCCGTCGCGTACTCAGCTGGAAGCGTTGGTAGAAATCTACCGCATGATGCGCCCAGGAGAGCCACCGACCAAAGAATCAGCTGAAACACTGTTCCAGAATCTGTTCTTTAGTCATGAGCGCTACGATCTGTCGGCGGTCGGTCGTATGAAGTTCAATCGTCGTCTGGGGCGTGATGCAGAGACCGGTGAGGGGACTCTGTCCAACGAAGACATAGTCGACGTTATCAAGACCTTGATCGATATCCGCAATGGTAAAGGCACCGTGGATGACATCGATCACTTGGGCAACCGCCGTGTACGCTCGGTGGGCGAGATGGCGGAAAACCAATTCCGCGTAGGTCTGGTCCGTGTAGAGCGCGCTGTGAAAGAGCGTCTGTCGATGGCGGAGAGCGAAGGCTTGATGCCACAGGATCTGGTGAATGCTAAGCCGGTCGCAGCTGCCGTGAAGGAATTTTTTGGATCCAGCCAGTTGTCGCAGTTCATGGATCAGAACAATCCTCTTTCCGAGATCACGCACAAGCGTCGCGTATCGGCGTTGGGCCCAGGTGGTTTGACCCGCGAGCGCGCTGGTTTCGAAGTGCGCGACGTACACCCGACGCACTACGGCCGTGTATGTCCAATCGAGACACCTGAAGGTCCGAACATCGG
>JAEZGT010000252.1 GCA_023416875.1 Pseudomonadota bacterium | reverse complement strand
CCTTATCATTGCGCCCTTCGACGGCGTCGTGGGCCTGCGCAATATCAGCGCCGGCACCCTGGTAACCCCGGGCACCCCACTCACCACCCTGGACGATGACAGCATCATGAAGCTGGATATCTCCATTCCCGCCGTATTTCTCAACACAGTGCAGCCGGGCCTTACCATAGTCGCAAAGACCCGTGAACGCGCCGGAGAATTCGCCGGCAAGATCAGTGCAATCGACTCACGCATCGACCCGATCACCCGCTCGATTACCGTACGCGCCCTGATCAACAATCCTGAACGCGTTCTGCGCCCCGGCATGCTGATGACGGTGACTCTGCAGATGGCCGAGACCATGAGCTTGATGCTGCCGGAAGAGGCTCTGTTGCAGGAGGGCTACCGCAGCTTCGTCTATCGCATCAACCGCGACAGCGAGCCGCTGACGGTTACCAAACATGAAGTCAAAACCGGGCCGCGCCGGCCCGGCAGTATTGTGATCACCAGCGGCCTCCATCCAGGCGATCAAGTAGTCACCCACGGAGTGTTGCGCCTGCGCGATGGTTTCCCGGTGAGTTTGATGGCGGAACAGAAAGGCGCGGAAAGCTTGGCCGACCTACTTTCGCGCGTTGAAGATGTCAGGAACACGCCATGATTATTTCCGACATCTGCATCAAGAGGCCGGTATTCGCCTCAGTTATTTCTCTCCTGCTGATCGCGTTTGGCGTGCTCGCGTTTCAGCGTCTGCCCCTGCGAGAATATCCGGACATAGATGCGCCGGTCGTATCCATACGCACCGATTACCCCGGTGCAGCCGCCAGCGTGGTGGAAACCCGCATCACCGAAATCATCGAAGATCGGATCTCTGGTATCGAAGGTATCCGTTTTGTTCAGTCCTCGAGCCAGGACGGCCGCTCAGAAATCACCATCGAATTCGACGTGGCGCGTGACATAGACGCCGCCGCCAACGATGTGCGCGACCGGGTATCGCGGGTGCTCGACAGTCTGCCCGATGAAGCCAATCTGCCCGATGTGGCCAAGGTCGACGCCAACGAAGACGTGATCATGTGGCTGAATCTCACCAGCGAGAAAATGACCACGCCGCAGCTCACCGATTACGCCGAACGCTATCTGGTTGACCGGTTTTCCGTCATCAATGGGGTGGCGCAGATTCGCATCGGCGGCGGTCAGAGTTACGCTATGCGCATCTGGGTAGATCGGGTGCAACTGGCTGCCCACGAACTCACCGTGGGCGATATCGAACAGGCGCTGCGCGCGGAAAACGTGGAGCTGCCGGCGGGCAGCATTGAATCGCGCCAACAGCAACTCAGCGTGCGCCTCGACCGGGTGTTTGTCGATCCTGACAACTTCAGCCAGCTGGTGCTTAAACGAGGTAAGGATGGCCACTTGGTGCGCCTTGGCGATGTCGCCACGGTGGTCAAAGGCACCACGGAATACCGCCTGGATTACCGCGGCAACGGCCAACCGATGGTGGGTCTGGGCATCACCAAACAGTCCACCGCCAATACCATCGATGTCGCCCGCGCTGCCAAGGAGATCGCCGCGAGAATCAACCCTACCCTGCCCCAGGGTATGGAAATCAAACAGAGTTTCGACTCATCTGTGTTTATCGAGGAGTCCATCCACGAGGTCTACTGGACTTTGGCCATCGCCATCATCCTAGTGATATTGGTGATTTATCTGTTTCTCGGCAGTGTCCGCGCCACCCTCGTGCCGGCAGTCACGGTACCCATATCCGTAATCGCCACTTTTATTGTCCTGTTGATCATGGGGTTTACGGTAAACCTGCTCACCCTGCTGGCCTTGGTGCTCGCCATAGGACTGGTGGTGGACGATGCGATTGTGGTGCTGGAAAACATCCATCGCCGCATGGATGAATATGGCGAATCCGCTCTAGTGGCGGCTTATCGCGGCACACGCCAAGTGGGCTTCGCCGTCATCGCCACCACCGCCGTGCTGATCGCGGTATTTGCCCCCATTGCCATGCTGGAAGGCGACGTTGGCCGACTGTTTTCCGAATTCGCCCTCACCATGAGCGCCGCAGTATTTTTCTCCAGCGTGGTCGCGCTCACTTTATCTCCCGTTATGGCGGCCATGTTTCTCAAACCCCATACCAAGGAAACCGGCATAGTCGCCGGCATCGACCGGTTTTTCCAAAGCTTCAGCCGCCGCTATCAAAACTGGCTGGGGTTTTTCCTCGCGCGCCCGCTGTGGATCGTCGGTGCTTTTGTCGGCTTGATGGCTTTTTCCTACTGGCTGTTTAAGCAAATTCCCGCGGAGTACGTGCCCAAAGAAGACCGAGGAACTTTCTTTGTCATGATCGATGGACCGCAAGGCGCAAGCTATTCCTACATGAAGGAATACATGGATGAAATCGAAAGCCGCATGATGCCCTTTGTGGAGGCCGGTGAAATTCAACGCCTGCTCGTGCGCACGCCGCGAACCTTCGGCAGCACCGCCTCCTTCAACAGCGGCATGATCATCGCGGTGTTGAGCCCTTGGGAAGAGCGTCGCTCTGCGTGGACCATTATTGAAGAAGTGCGCAGTCAGCTCGCCGATTTGCCGGGCGTCACCGCGTTTCCCGTGATGCGCCAGGGCATCGGCGGACGCATGGGCAAGCCGGTGGAATTTGTGATCGGTGGCGGCACTTATGAAGAAATGGCGGAATGGCGCGACCTGCTGTTCAGCAAAATCAATCAAAACAATCCGGGTTTTCTCGCGCTGGATTCCGATTACAAGGAAAACAATCCGCAGGTGCGTGTGGTAATCGACTACGACCGCGCTGCGGAATTGGGCGTCTCTGTTCAAAATATTGGCCGCACATTGGAATCCATGCTCGCCTCCCGCCGGGTGACAACCTATATCGAAAACGGTGAGGAATATGACGTGTTGGTGGAAGGCCGCCGGGATATGCAGAG
The DNA here is from genome assembly GCA_023416875.1 of Pseudomonadota bacterium. Taxonomy (GTDB): domain Bacteria; phylum Pseudomonadota; class Gammaproteobacteria; order Pseudomonadales; family Cellvibrionaceae; genus UBA5868. The sequence continues at coordinate 7,702 of JAEZGT010000252.1, read as the reverse complement.
CAGCCCGCAGGATCTCACCAATATCTATGTGCGCTCCGAGCGCTCCGGTGCCCTAATTCCCCTCGCCAATCTGGTGACATTCCAGGAGCAGGCAAGCGCGCAAAGCCTCAACCGCTACAATCGCACTCGCGCCATTACCATCAATGCCGATCTGGAAGATCACCTGCCCTTGGGCACCGCATTAAATTATCTGGAGCAATTGGTGCGCGAAAACCTGCCGGATTACGCGGTGGTCGATTACAAAGGTCGCTCGCGGGATTTTAAATATTCAGGGGACGCCAGCATCATGATGTTCGGCCTGGGTATTCTGGTGATGTTTTTGGTATTGGCGGCGCAGTTTGAAAGTTATATCAGCCCACTCATCATCACCCTCACCGTGCCCTTGGCGATGGCGGGCGGTTTGCTCGGTCTTTGGCTCACCGGCAACAGTTTGAATTTGTACAGCCAGATCGGCTTGATCATGTTGATAGGACTGGCGGCGAAGAACGGTATTTTAATTGTCGAGTTCGCCAATCAATTGCGCGACGAAGGCCGCGATGTGCACGCGGCCATAGTGGAAGCCTCAAAAATCCGCCTGCGCCCGATCATCATGACCAGTATTACGACCCTTGCGGGCGCTATACCTCTGTTTATTTCCTCCGGCGCCGGTTCCGAAACCCGCGCCGTCCTCGGCGTTACACTATTTGCTGGCGTTATAGTGGCCACTATTTTCACCCTTTTCGTGGTGCCCGTCGCCTATCAAATGCTGGCGCGCTTCGCTGGTTCGCCGCAGGAAAAACAGCAGCAGCTGGAGCGGGAACTGGGTACAAAGAAAGCGGAAATTTAATTACGTGGAAGACAACCAGAAAAAGAAAAACCCGGCGAAAGCCGGGTTTTTTATACCTGCGAGAACTTCGAATGATATTTAAATATCCAGAGAAACCAGGCTTACGCTGTCAATAGTAACTGAGACCGTACCGGCATTACCCAAATTCAAATCCAGGAACGCATTGGCATCCGACGGCACGCCGTAGAATTCATAAGAATATTCTGTCCACTGCGGCCCGACATTAAATGAGGTCTGCCCGTAGCTCACCCAATTATTATCCTGATTACCGTTGTGGCCGATATTGGCTGTAACGCTGCGATAACTGTCTGCCTTGGCGCGGAAACGCAATTGATAAACGCCACCTTCGCTCAAATTAACCGCCGTGCGCGCCTGAATATGCCAATGCACTGAGCTGCCATAATAAATCGTCGCTTTTAACTGACCACCGGTGTAATCCGCCCAGGAAGAGGCGCCCATATGGTTGAGGAATTGCCAGCCGTTGCCGCTGTTGTTGTCGAACGAGCAATTGCTGACCAAATTGCGGGTTGATTTGCATGGGTCAATTTGACTGACTTTCTCATGAATAAACGCACCGCCGTTATTGTTATAAGCTCGCCAACCGAGCACGAGATCGTCTCCGGAGAGATCAATAGGATCCGTCGCGGAATACGCCAAACTTCCGTTCTGTGGATTCAAATAAAGATAACGATTAAGTGCCGTCGTTTTGCCCCACTCATTTGTGGTGGTGTTGCGCTTGAGAATATTCAACGGTTCCTCGAGAACGTTCCGGGTATAGGCAACCGTATCTCCGTTCACAGCGAGCTGATAGATGTTTTGATCAACCTCTATCCTGGATTGCCCGAAGAGCCCACCATTGGCATTAATGCGGAAAAACGTTAACCCGTGTTCACCATTGGAATCGCCGGACGCAATAACCAAATTACCGCTGTGCATATCAAGTTTATGACCGAAGTTACGTCCATATACATTTCCGTCGGCGGCGCCGGATATATTCCAAACGCCTGAAGCATTCCGTTTATAGACATAGACGATGCCGTTCGTAAGCGCAAAACCTGGTGCGGAAACGGCGACACGATCTCCATCTATCGCAACACTAGCCCCTAAGCGATTTCCAGAAGTCTCTGCGGGTGTTGCAAATTCCTGGTTCCAACGGGCTTGCGTGACATCGTAGCGGTAGATAAAAACTTGACTTGTAGCCTGATCCGCCATGACCAAATAGTCATCTGAAATTGCCAAGCTTATATCGGCGGAGTGAACGTATCCCGGAAATTCAATTTTGATTATGGGTTCGCTGCCAGCACTGCCATTCGCCTTAACCAAGCTATCGCACGTTAATATGCCGTTGAGCGTAGGACATTGTGGCCATTGGGAATTGACTTTGCCGACGATATAAACTGTCGACTTTTTATCGGTATTGCTTCCCGCAGCTTCCGATGCTCCAAAGGCCAGCCATTTATTCGACAGCGCTACCTTGGCTCCTGCCCTTTTATAAAAATGATTGTTGCCGGCAAACTGGTAACGGCGTTCAGGATTGGTATTGGTTCCATTGAAAAGATAAACAACTCCCTGCCCGTCCGATCCGCCATTGAGAATATCTTCTCCGGGGATTGCAACGGTTTCCTGAAAAGCTCCAACAACGGTGTAATTGCCTAACCGCGCCACGGTGCTGCCGAACTCGGAATTACCGACATAGGTACCCGGCTTAACCACCACAGTTCCAGCAGAAACGGCAGCGGAAAACGCCAACGCTGCATGCAGAACTGCGACCTGGAAAAACTTTTTTCTTGTAACTGTCATTTAATTTCCCTCAATGAATTAAAAAAGCCGCAAGCTTCCGGCGATGTCCTGGCCGATAAAGACAGTGAAAAACAAAATGCTGGTCGAGTGACCTGAAAAATGAAATGGCCGCGCAAGCGGCTTTGCTCACAGCAATCCCGGCCCGGTCATTTACGGCAGCTTCCGGTATTGAACTCCCCGCACGTTGGCGATGAGCGTCAATTTCGCAAATGACGATGGCGCAGATTCTAGGAACTTGGCAACGGAGACTCAATTGCCCAAAAGTGTATATCTGAAATGCAAAAATGAATAAATGCCATGTTAAATACCGCGTGTTCTCGGTAGAGGCAAAAATTTCCGTGCTCACCTAATTTCTGCACATCAATGAAACCCTATGACGGCACCAAACCAGTGCATAGCCATGCTTAAATTCCATCAAAGTCCCTCTGGAAATCCCCGTGGCAAGGCACCGGCTTGATGTAACTTCAATAAATTGGCAGCAACCCCGGTAAGTGTTTGCCCTCATGCTGCGTGTGGCACATCGATTGCTGAATGCCGTCCAGACAACTTGGATGCTGCTTAGTTTTGGCGCACGAGGAATCACGAGCCGGATGCGCTTATGGATTGTTATCAACCCGACTTGGAAATCACCCTTATATGCACCTACCTCGCCTCTTGTTTGCGCTGGTACTCATTTTTTCCCCTGCCATGCCGGTGCTCGCTGAAGCGGAAATGCCCAGCAAAGAAGCCATCGATGCAATCTGGCTCGCCATGGCGGCGGCGCTGGTGTTTTTTATGCAAGCCGGCTTTGCCCTACTTGAGAGCGGTTTAGCTCGCACCAAAAACTGTATTAACGTGGTGATGAAAAACTACACCGACGTTTGCATCGGCAGTGTATTTTTCTGGCTGGTGGGTTTCGGCCTGATGTTCGGCGCCAATCCGACAGGCTGGTTCGGCACTTCCGGTTTTGCCCTGCACGGCGGCGAGTCTTGGGATTACAGTTTTTTATTATTTCAGACCATGTTTGCCGCCACGGCAGCCACCATCGCCAGCGGCGCTATGGCGGAACGCACCCGCTTCCCGGCCTACCTTTTCGCCTCTGCGATGATTACTGCCTTTATTTATCCCGTATTCGGCAGTTGGGCCTGGGGCAGCCATTACTCCGGCAACGGCTGGTTGGCTGAAAAAGGCTTTATCGATTTCGCCGGTTCTACAGTGGTCCACTCCGTAGGCGGCTGGTGTGCGCTGGCGGGGATAATGGTGGTCGGACCGAGACTGGGACGTTTTGACCCCCAAGGTCGTGCACGCACAATCTCCGGACACAACCTCAATTTCGTCGCGCTGGGTGGATTTATTCTTTGGTTTGGCTGGTTCGGCTTTAACGGTGGTTCAACTATAGGGGCTGACGTGAACATAGGTTTGATCAATTTGAACACACAGCTGGCGGCCTCTGCTGGGGCTAGCACCACCCTATTAATTTGTTTGCTATCCAAAGCCCCAATCACGGTGCCTGCAGTGGTCAATGGGAGCCTCGCCGGCTTGGTTGGCATCACCGCAGGTTGCGCCACCATGGAACCGGTTTGGGCGATTGTTACTGGCGCGTCCGCGAGCGTGGTGACTTTCTGGGGCGAACGCCTGCTGCTTCGATCCAGGCTCGACGATGTCGTCGGCGCGGTGGCGGTGCACGCTTTCGCCGGCGCCTGGGGCACTTTGTGCGCCGGCGCTTTTGTTACGGGCAATTTATTTAATGTAGAAGTTTTGCTGGTGCAGGCACTTGGTGTCGGAGTGTGTTTTATATGGTCCTTTGCCACCGCGCTGGTTCTATTCAAAGCACTCGATCTGATCGGCAGCCTGCGCGCCGATCCACAACACGAACAGCGCGGTCTCGACTTCACTGAGCACGCCGAAGTGGCCTATCCAGAGTTTCTGCAGCACTCTTTTTACAACAAAAACAATCTGGAAAAAGTAGAACGATAAGAGGTAATCCAGCTATGACCAACGAGCAGGCGATGGTATGAACACCAACTCTGAACTGACTTTGCGCAAGCGGGCGCTGTACACCGGTCTGCAGCCATTTTTGCGCGATACCGAGCTGATGGAAGCACTGATCCTATGGGAGAGCCACTACGCGGACCACCCCAAATTCGGGCTGCGTTATTACGTCGCGGACCTGGTGAAATCCCTCGAGCGACCCGTAGAGCACAAACAGCTGCTGGTGCACCTGGTAGCGACCATGAACAAGCCGGCGGAACAGTTGCTGCCGGATCCCTCCCCCGCGTTATCCGCCTACAAAACCCGGCGGCGAACCAGTGCCTACGCGAGCTATACACTGGCGGAAGTCGAAGCCTTTAGCATCCTCATAGACAAGTGGTTGAGCTTGGCGCAGTCCGCCGCCGCCATGGATATCGGCAACTTCGTACAGCGCAACCTGGGCGGCCTGAAGATCAACACCGATTTAAAACTTCAGGTGGAGCAGTGGCTGGAGGATGAGAATCAGCGCATCAAAGTCCCAAGAGTCGATATTCAGGACCTGCGCAAGATCATCAATCTCTTCTACATAGGTTTCTGCGAATACCTCGGTCCCGCCCATGCCGATGCTCTCTTGGCCGAAGCAGTGACGCGTCTCAAGTCAAACGGCGGCGCGGCCTTCAGCGAGATTTTCAACAAGCTGTTGTAGCCAACCTAGCCAATAGGCACTGCCTCCCAAGGTTGGAAAAATCCTGTGTCACTCGAGTTTCAATTTTGTGACAATAGCGCCCTTTTTTAAGCGCTGACCTTGGGATACCGATAATGAAAGACTCGACCGCTACGCTAGAGGGGATGCACTGGCTGATCCGCTACGGTGTATCTCTCGCCTTCCTCCTTTTAACTATGATTTACGTCCTCACCATCTCTCCCGGCCACGGGGGTTATCTGCTGGTATTTGCGGCAGTCGTGGGCGCTTACATGGCGATGAACATCGGCGCGAACGACGTCGCTAATAACGTGGGACCAGCGGTTGGTTCCCAAGCCATGGGATTGGGAGCGGCCATCGTTCTAGCTGCCGTATTCGAAGCTGCCGGCGCCTTGATTGCCGGTGGCGACGTGGTGACCACCATCAAATCGGGCATCATCAGCCCGGAACAAGTAGAAGATACCCGCACCTTTGTCTGGCTGATGACCGGTGCTCTGATCGCTGCAGCCGTCTGGCTGAACTTTGCCACTTGGCAGGGCGCCCCCGTCTCCACTACCCACTCCATTGTTGGTGGCGTGTTGGGTGCCGGTGTCGCCGCAGGCGGCTTGGGAATTGCCAATTGGGGCAATTTGATCACCATCGCCGCCAGCTGGGTGATTTCCCCCGTGATGGGCGGGCTTATCGCCGCCGCACTGTTGATGTTCATCAACAAAACCGTGTTCTATCGCGATGATGTAATGGGAGCAGCCAAGGTCTATGTGCCTTGGCTAGTGGCATTCATGGCATGGGCCTTTAGCACTTACCTCTTAATGAAAGGGACCAACAACATCTGGAAACCCGGTTTCGGCGTGGCGGCCACCGCAGGACTGGTGGTCGCGGCGGGTATTTACTGGCTGACCCGCTCCTGGGTGGTAAAGGCCGCCACCCGCATGGAGAACAACCGGGACAGCGTCAATAACCTTTTCACCATCCCGCTGATTTTTGCCGCAGGATTGCTGAGTTTCGCCCACGGCGCGAATGATGTGGCCAACGCAATTGGTCCGCTGGCAGCCATCTACGACGCTCTCAATACCGGCACCATCGCGGCCAATGCCTCTATCCCTTTCTGGGTGATGCTGGTTGGAGCGGTCGGCCTGGTCGTGGGCCTCGCAACCTTCGGTCCGCGCCTGATTCGCACCGTAGGCGGTGAAATCACGGAGCTGGACAAATCGCGTGCTTACTGTATCGCCATGTCCGCTGCGGTTACCGTGATCATTGCGTCTCAATTGGGCCTGCCCGTGAGCTCCACCCACATTGCCCTTGGCGGCGTATTTGGGGTTGGTTTTCTGCGGGAATTCTTAACCACCCGTTACGCCAGTAAACTGCACCGCATCCTGGATCATCACGACGAAGAAGATCAGGCCCAGTTGCGTGTCTATCTGCGCAACTTCCAAATGGCGGACGCGGAAGAAATGCAGGCCATGTTAAAACGCGCCAAACGCAATCCCGAAGAAATCCCGCTGACCAAAAAGGATCGCAAACGGCTGAAAAAAATCTATCGCCAGGAATTGGTTAAGCGCAATCATCTCTACCGCATCGCCGCAGCCTGGGTGATTACCGTTCCCGCATCTGCAGTTCTGGGCGCGCTGATGTTCTTCATGTTGCGCGGCGCCCTGCTGTAACTGCGCGAAGACTCCGCCTTAAAGGGCGCGGCTTGCTATAATGCCGCGCCTTTTTTTCGTCCAGGGCATTCCAAACCCTTTTTTATCGTCACTGCCAGAGGATATGACTTTGCAACTCAATCAAGCGACACCTGCACAATTGCAACAATGGGAGCGCGACCTCGCTGAGGAATACAGCCGGGTGAAGGCGCAAAATCTCAACCTCGATCTCACGCGCGGCAAACCGTCCGCTGAACAGCTGAGCCTGTCCGACGCCCTGGACGGTATTCTGCAAGGCAACTATCAAAGTGATTCAGGCGTGGATACCCGCAACTACGGCGGCCTGGACGGCATTCCGGAAGCCAAGGTGTTAGGCGAGCAGATTATGGGCGTGCCCGCAGCGAACGTGCTTGCCGCCGGAAATAGCAGCTTGACCTTGATGCATCAAGCCATCATGGCGGCGTACATCTTCGGACTCAACGGTCCGGATAGCGCGTGGAGCAAAGAAGGCAAAGTGAAATTTATCTGCCCGGTACCGGGTTATGACCGCCACTTCGCGATCTGCGAGCAGATGGGCATCGAAATGATCAATGTGCCCATGGATAGCAACGGCCCCGATATGGATCAGGTGGAAGCCCTGTTAAAACAGGATTCCAGCATCAAAGGTATGTGGTGTGTGCCGAAATATTCCAACCCGAGCGGCGTTGTCTACAGCGATACCACGGTTGAGCGCATCGCTGCTCTGGGCAAAATCGCCAGCGCTAATTTCCGCGTGTTCTGGGA
>JAEZGT010000227.1 GCA_023416875.1 Pseudomonadota bacterium | reverse complement strand
GTAGTAGCCGGCTGCTCGGTGCAGCAGCTCAGCGGTCTGCTGGCGCGGGAATTCGGCGGCTACGCCTCGCCATCATCGGCCCGTGCCGCCATCTGGATTCGCTCGATCAACCAATGGTTCGCCGACCGCTCCCGCATTCCCGATGAGTGGGACGAGCGCTTTGTCCATCGGCTGGAGGCTTACCCCGGTAACTTCACGCGCTTTTGGGTCAGCTTCGCCCAGTCCATGACCCGCCGGGTGCGCGGCCTGCTGGCGCGACTGACCGAGTGGAATAACAAGGCGACCTTCAACGTTCTGCAGCGACTCGAACTGGATGCGGATCTGTTCCAAATGCGGGTGGCGGGGAGCGAAGGATTCCGCGCGCTGGCGCTGCACCTGCACCAGCTGCTGCAGGCAGAGCGCGATCTGCACCAGCTCAACCACCTGGCGCTCTACCAGCGCGAACAGCTGCTGCTCGACCTGCCCGCCGCCATAGCCATTACCGCAGCCAACCCCACGCCGGACATTCAGAGCAACGCGGAAAATCAGCTGCGCCACATCAACCGACGTTTGTGGGGAGCGCAAGCGGCAGACAGCGTGCGCCTGGAACAGGCCCAGGAAGTGCGCGACCCCGGCATGCTCAACTGCAATCAACCGGCGCACCTGCTGTTCGACGACTTTGCGCTGCTGTGCGACGTCGCCACTCTCAACGAGTACCACCGCAAAGGAATCAGCGATGCCGGCCAGCGCCGGGTGGACAACTCCCGTATTCTTAGCGAGCGCGCTGCCATAGTCGCCCAAGCTCGCGTAGACGCCATAAATAAAGGCGGGAGAGCGGCGGTCAACGCCGATGGCTCGGTGGAGTGGACTGGACAATCCTGATGGAGCAGACCCTTGCCCTTGGCGCTGGCACCTTCAATTGCTACCGCGCAGGCATCGGCCCCGCCACGTTGATTTTTGTGCACTGCTCCTGCGGCAGCCACCGACAGTGGCGCTTTGCCTTGCGCGACTACAGCGAAAATTTCCAGGTGATCGCACCGGACCTGTTCGGCTACGGCGCCAACCCCCTGTGGGCCAGCCCGGTCAATCCCTACTCCGTCACCGATATGGATTTGGTGCGCTCTTTAATTCCGGACGGTCCTTATCATCTGATCGGCCACTCCTGCGGTGCCATGCTGGCGCTGGAAAGCGCGCGTCAGTCCTTCGTCGGCGCCTTCCGCCCTCCGGAAAGCGTATTTCTGATCGAACCCCCTGCGGTTTACCTGCTGCGCGATTCCGCCAAAGACTGGGCCTTGTTCCAACGTGTCAGCGGCAAATGCATCCAAGCCGTGACACAAAACAACTACGCCAAAGCCGCGCGGGCATTTATGGGATTCTGGATCGGCCACCTGCCCTGGCTGCTAACACCGCGCAAGCAGAAGCGACGCCTCGAAGCCACCATGGCCAAAGTCGCCTACGAATTCGAAATCCTCTCCACCCTGCAAGGCACTTTCAGCGATCACACCGTCATCACCTGCCCCGTCACCCTCGTCTCCGGCACCCGCTCCCCGGAAATGGCCCAAACCGTGGTAAAGCGCCTGTGCGAACATTTACCTCAAGCACGCCACCGGCAAATCAAAGGCGCAGGGCATATGAGTCCTTATACGCATCCGCAGTTGGTGAAAGAGTTGTTGGATGAGCATATGGAAGGGTGGATCACATGTGAACTCCGATGAGACCTATATCAATCTTCGAGGAATTGATACAGAGGGAGATTGGATCAGGTCTTCTGACGCGATCTTCTTTGTTGAAGACAACAATCTACGCAGTGCTATAAGCAACTGCTCGCTTGAAGGGGATACCAATCTTGTTAATTCAATACCGATCTCTCGGCAAACTTGCTCCGCTCTACCCAACTCTGCATTTGCCATCTCAGAGATTTTCTCTATCGATTGAGGCGCACCTCTTTCTTCTAACCTTGCCGCGATAACAGTTGAGGGAGATTCAAGTAGGATGACTGCAGACAAGCCAAGACGTCTAAAAACATCGGTAGGAATCGATACTAAGCCTCCTGATTCATTTCTTAGAACGAAATGACCATCCAAAACCAATACAACATCAGAACTCTCAATAATGCTATTAACAGCGGTTATCAAAGCTTCCTGATTAGCATCTATATTGCTGGTATGTTTGCTTTCCTGCCACGTTGTTTTTCCGTTAAGTGCCTCACGGATGAGGGAGCTAGCAGTCGCGTATCTAAGACCTAAGGTCTCTGCCGCAGGCTTACCCATAAATGTTTTACCTACACCATGCACCCCAGCCAAAAAAATAACCATGATGATTCCTATATCGTCATAGATTGGATTGATTCAAACTGCTCATTTTTTAAATACACAAAAGATTGTGGCGGGCGCATCCCCGCAACCACATCTATCAAAGAGATGGGCTTTTCCACCGCCTTAATGCCACCCAGCAAAACGGCATACCCCTTAGAAACACCTGAAAAATAATCTCGCAGCTCTCTTCTGGTTAGACCACCGCCATACGCTTTGGCAATTTCCCATAGTGTTGTCTTGTTGCCAGTCATGACTTGATCAACCTCAGCAATCGCTTTAATTCTCATCTCTGGAGATGTGGAATAAATAACTAAGTGCGTTACGTCTCGCGCAGCCCAAACCCTACGAAACTCAACTTTTTTTGACCCGTCTATTATTTTTTTTACATATTTAGGATGAACAGAAATTAACACTGCTCTAGATTCCCGCTGCATCGAGGAAGCTCCGATATTTTGACTCGTTAAGTTTAACGATTGATTGAGGCCGACCTGATAAAATCCCACGTTCTTTTAGCTCATCATAGGGAATTGGTGATTGAAGATGCTTTATGATCCTGAAAAGAATGACTTTTACTTCTTTTCTAGCCATGGCCGCAATTTGATCAAAGGAATAAACTGTTCGCCTACTGACTTGCGCAGTAATTTCCGCCGAATCTCGAGAGATCAAAAAATCATCAACCACGCCAATAGTGGTGAGCATCTTTTCATCTTTCGAGCGATAGAAAAGAAGAATATCGCCAGGAGCAATCCTTTTCGTTTGGGTATGACATAGATAGGCTAATTTTATCGCATTCCCCACATGGCGCTGAGGGTTTTC
>JAEZGT010000166.1 GCA_023416875.1 Pseudomonadota bacterium | reverse complement strand
GCCGTGCTCTGGTCGCGAACCAGGACAGGACCATTATTCAAGGTTGATGATTCACAAGTCGACCGGGCCTGTCAGAGGCCGGGCAAGACGCAACCCGCCGCGGCTTTCCCGATACGGGCAGATCTTCCCCGGTTCGGAAACTGAGCTCTCCTACGGAACAGAGCTTTCCCCGGTACGAAACAGAGTTTTCCCATGCAGGACACTCGCTGCCTGCGAACCACAACCAGAGTGACCGGGGACCCGGTAAGTTCCATAAGTTATAACACAGATCCCCCAGGTGCGCCGTTCGAGGCTTTCAGAGGGTGAAGTGGGTAAGATTTAAAAGTAAAAAAGGCGGCTTGCGCCGCCAAACGAGTGCAGATGGGATCTGCCATCAAAGGAGAGGGTAATTGCTTAGGGAGCGACTTGGATTCGACCAGCCACTTCCCGTACAAGATAGGTTTTCAACTGCACCGAGTCATCTTCCAGACACACACCAGTTGCCAGATTGAAATGCTGTTTGTAGATGGGTGATGTCACCACCACTTGTCCTTTCAAGTCACCGACTATACCGCGCGACAACACCGCAGCATTGCTAAAGGGATCTATAGCGCTGATGGCATACAGGCGACCTTGAACGCGATAAATCGCCACCTGTTCATCATTGATCAACGCTCGAACTCCCAGATTTGGCCGGAGGTCGCGACTCTCACATACGTCCACCCACATTTCTCTCAATTCTGTGGCATTCATAATCTTCTCTCAGTCAACTGTTGCATTTGTTCATGATTCAGCGCGCGAAGCTCAGGCCGTTTCCAGCTCTGTAGCCGTAACAAAACGCACGATTTCCTCTTCGTTGGCGGGACGGATTTGCTGGCGCTCCTCGACAAAAACCACCGTGTTGTCGCGCTTGTCGCTATTGACGAAAGTGCGGAAACGCTTGAGTTTTTCCGTATCAGAAATCGTGGATTTCCACTCACACTGATAGGCATCCACCACTCGTTGCATATCGCTTTCCAACTCTGCGGCCAGGCCCAATTTGTCATCGATAATGATGCTCTTCAGATATTTCAGGCCGCCTTCCAGGTTGTCCATCCACACCGAGGTACGCTGCAAACGGTCGGCGGTGCGCACATAAAACATTAAAAAGCGATCGATGTATTTTATGAGCGTGGCGTCGTCGAGGCCTGTGGCGAACAGATCGGCGTGCCGCGGCTTCATACCGCCGTTGCCGCACACATAAAGGCTCCAACCGTTTTCCGTGGCGATAACGCCCACATCTTTACTCTGGGCTTCGGCGCACTCGCGGGTGCAGCCGGACACAGCGAATTTCAACTTATGCGGTGAACGCAGACCTTTGTAACGCTCTTCGATGGCGATGGCCATGCCGACGCTGTCAAGCACGCCGTAGCGACACCAGGTGCTGCCGACGCAGGATTTGACGGTGCGTACGGATTTGCCGTAGGCGTGACCCGTTTCAAAACCGGCGTCCACCAGTTCTTTCCAGATCGCCGGCAGATCATCCAGTTGCGCACCGAATAAGTCGATGCGCTGACCCCCGGTGATTTTGGTGTACAAGTTATATTTTTTGCCGACCTGACCGAGCACAATTAATTTGTCCGGTGTGATTTCACCACCGGCGATACGCGGCACCACGGAGTAGGTACCATTTTTTTGCATATTCGCCATGAAATAATCGTTGGTGTCCTGCAGTGGCGCCAATTCATCTTTCATGATGAATTCATTCCAGCAGCTCGCCAGAATCGATGCCACTGCTGGCTTGCAGATATCACAGCCAAGACCGCGCCCGTGTTTTTCGATTAGCGCGTCAAAGGATTGAATTTTCTCCACGCGCACCAGATGGAACAATTCCTGGCGGGTAAAGGAAAAGTGCTCACAAATATCGGTATTGACTGCAACACCGAGTTTGGTGAGTTCGCTGTTCATCACCTGCGTTGCCAACGCGACACAACCGCCGCAGCCGGTGCCGGCTTTGGTTGAGCTTTTAATCGCGCCTATGGTGGTTGCGCCATCGCGCACGGCGCAACAGATGGTGCCTTTGCTGACGTCATGGCAGGAGCAGATAGTCGCCGTTTCCGGCAGCGCGTCTACCCCGAGACCTGAAGCCGCCTGCCCGTCCAATGCCGGTACGATCAGTTGTTCCGGCGCATCAGGAACATCCATGCCGTTCAGACAAATTTGCAGCAAATTGCCGTACACCGCTGCATCGCCGACCAATACGGCGCCGATGAGTTTTTTACCATCCGGTGACAATATCAGACGTTTGTAAATTTCATTAATGCCGTCCTGATACACATAGCTGAGGGCGCCAGGGGTGCGGGCATGGGCGTCACCGATGCTGGCCACTTCAACACCGAGCAATTTTAATTTGGTGCTCATATCCGCGCCGGTAAATTGATCCGCGCCGCCGATGATATGGGAGACTGCCACTTTCGCCATTTGATAACCGGGCGCCACCAAGCCGAAAATGCGGTTGCTCCACAAGGCGCACTCACCAATAGCATAAATATTGGCAACAGAAGTCTGACAAAAATTGTTGATCACAATCCCGCCGCGCTCGCCGACGCTCAGGCTGGCTTTGCGCGCGAGTTCATCTCGCGGCCGTATACCGGCGGAAAACAGGATCATGTCGGTTTCAAGATAACTGCCATCAGAGAAATTCATGCGATAGCGGCATTTCTCACCGGCAACAATTTCTTGGGTATTTTTTTCGGTGTGGACTTTGACATCCAACTTTTCAATTTTTTTGCGCAGCACCTGACCGCCGCCTTCATCCAATTGCACCGCCATCAGGCGCGGTGCAAATTCCACAACGTGCGTGTCCAGACCCAGATTTTTTAACGCATTCGCCGCTTCCAGGCCGAGCAGGCCACCGCCAACGACAACGCCAACTTTGCTCACTGCAGCGGAGGCGGTAATCGCTTCCAGATCTTCGATAGTGCGATAAACCAAGCAATGAGGCTGATCTTTGCCGGGCAGCGGCGGCACAAACGGGTAAGATCCGGTCGCCAGCACCAGCTTGTCGTAAGTCTCCTTGCGACCGCTCGCAGTGATAACGCAGTTATTTTCCGGCTGAATGTCCACAACCTGTTCATTTAATACGTAATTAACGCCGTTGTTGCGGTAATAGTCTTCGGAGGTGAGCATCAAATCCGCTGCAGTGGAGCCGGAAAAATACGCGCTTAGTTGCACACGGTCATACGCCAGGCGGGGCTCTTCCGCGAAAGTCACAATGTTGAACTGCTCAGCTCTGGGTGAATTCAACAAATTCTCAATGAATTTGTGACCGACCATACCATTGCCAACAACCAGGATTTTTGTTTTCTTCATGATGCGATACCTCGCTGGAGTCGCTAAAAATAGTTAGGCGCTGAGGCGCCGCTCGCTGAACTGGGAATAAAGACTTGAATTAAGCTGTTCCGGGCTGAGCTGATTGGCCAACCCGACCACTTCACCGACCACGATCAACGCCGGCGACTCGATATGGCAGCGATCCACCAATTCGGCCAATTCATGTAGGCATCCAGAAATTACCCGCTGATTTTCCCGGCAGCCATTTTCGATAAAGGCCACCGGCGTGCGGCTGGACATGCCGTTATCCAAAAGTGATTGTTGAATCCACCCTGCTTTGGAAAGCCCCATGTAAAAAACTAACGTGTGACCTACCTGTGCCAGCGCGGACCAACTGATATCCGCTTCCGTTTCACCATGGGCGGTGACGAAAGTGCAGCCCTGGGCCACGCCGCGATGGGTCAGTGGAATTCCCGCATAGGTGGTGCAGCCGGATGCAGAGGTCACGCCCGGTACTACCTCCACCGGAATACCCGCTTGCGCCAGCGCCAATGCTTCTTCGCCACCCCGACCAAATACAAATGGGTCGCCGCCTTTCAACCGGCAAATATTTTTGCCAGCGCGCGCTTTGCGGATCAGCAGAGCGTTTAAATCTTTTTGCGCGATGCTGTGCTGGCCTTTTTTCTTGCCGACATAAAAAGCGGGCACGGAAACAGGGAAAAGATCGCGGATTTCTTGGCTGACGAGATGATCAAACAGAATCAAGTCCGCTGCCTCGAGTGCGCGCAGAGCTTTTATAGTTAAAAGCTCCGGGTCACCTGGGCCGGCACCTACGATGGAGACTTTTCCGGTGGTTTTTTTCAGCTGCATAAATCGCCTGTCCGCATGCGCTCGATATGCGCATTTTTCAAATGGGTAAAATGGTGTTTGAAAGACGGAGGCGATTTTGCAATCCATGTACCAGAACAAAAAAACGCGATAAAAATTTGATTTATCCCTTCTAAATCAAACGGTTGATGATCTTCAAAAAAATGTAGCAATATTCTGCTATGCAGGCCTCACACTAAAAACGCACCTATTAAATGCACCAAGGCACCAATTCAAGACATAAATCAAACTGACCACCCCATAATTAACGCACTATTATTGATCCTAGATGCACCAAGAGAGGTCGAATAAAAATAATGAGACGTTCATTTCGCTCTCGCGCCGTTCAAATTGCACCAAAATAAAACACATAGGTGATGTTGGGCAGGATGCGTCCGTTGCTCGACCAGTTGACATCGGCGCCACAAACCGGTCATTGCGTGGCAGCCTCGCCGGCCGCGATTCTCTTAACCTGGAGGAGCTAGCATAATAGCCACATGAATCAGCCCAATCTCATAGACCCTTTCGGCCGCCGGGTGCACTACCTGCGCCTTTCCGTGACCGACCGCTGCGATTTCCGCTGCCGCTACTGCATGGCCGAAGATATGACTTTTCTGCCGCGCAACCAGGTTCTGTCGCTGGAAGAGCTGGCAATGGTGGCGAGGGTATTCCGTCAATTGGGTGGCGACAAACTCCGGGTCACTGGCGGTGAACCGCTGATCCGCCGCGACGTGCTGCAGCTGTTTCAGACACTCGGCAGCCTGGGTTTTGCCGACCTCAGCCTCACCACAAATGGCGCGCGCTTAAAGGACTTCGCCCGACCGCTGGTGGACGCTGGCGTGCACCGCGTCAATATCAGTCTTGACTCCCTCCAACCTGAACGTTTTCGCGATATCACCCGCACCGGCGATTTGCAGGCGGTATTAGCCGGTATAGAAGCTGCGCGTCAGGCGGGGTTTCGACGGATCAAACTCAATGTTGTAGTGATGCGGCATTTCAATTTGGATGAAGTGGTTCCCCTGACCCGCTTTGCTCTGGAGCGCGGCATGGACATCAGTTTTATCGAGGAAATGCCGCTCGGAGATATAAATGGTCACTTGCGGCGCGACGAATTTGTCAGCAGTGAAGAATTGCGCAACCTGTTGGAACCGCATTTTTTTCTTTCCCCCAT
>JAEZGT010000268.1 GCA_023416875.1 Pseudomonadota bacterium | reverse complement strand
TACCGGTGCATCGACGGATGCACCGGGCGGCAAATAGATAGAAAACGTGGTCGTGCTCGATAAAGTTTTGGATTCAAAACGAAAACGTTGCTGAAATCCGCCGAAACATTTGTTATTGCCAATCTGTTCCATAAAACCTCCTTAATAGAGGACCACAGAGCGAATGCTTTCGCCTCTGTGCATTAAATCGAAGGCGGTGTTGATTTCATCGAGCGGCATAACATGGGTAATCAGGTCGTCGATATTAATGCGGTTTTCCATATACCAATCGACGATTTTCGGCACGTCTGTACGACCGCGTGCACCACCGAAGGCGGAACCGCGCCATGAGCGCCCGGTGACCAATTGAAACGGACGAGTGGAAATTTCCTGACCGGCGCCAGCGACGCCGATAATGCAGCTCTGCCCCCAGCCTTTGTGGCAGCACTCCAGCGCTTGGCGCATCACTTTGACGTTGCCGATACATTCAAAGCTGTAATCCACCCCGCCGCCGGTCATTTGGATAATGGTATCCACCACGTTATCCACGTCTTTTGGATTCACAAAATCCGTCATACCAAACTGCCGCCCCAACGCTTCGCGGGCAGGATTCAAGTCGATACCGATAATGCGACGGGCGCCGACCATTTTTGCACCCTGAATGACGTTCAGGCCGATGCCGCCAAGACCGAACACCGCAACCGTTGAGCCCGCCTCCACTTTCATGGTGAACACTACCGCACCGATTCCGGTGGTGACGCCGCAGCCGATGTAACACACCTTATCGAAAGGCGCGTCTTCGCGGATTTTCGCCAGTGCAATCTCCGGCATCACGGTGTAGTTGGAGAAGGTTGAACAACCCATGTAGTGAAGAATGGGTTTGCCATCGAGACTGAAGCGGTTGGTGCCGTCGGGCATCAAGCCGCGTCCCTGAGTGCTGCGGATAGCCTGGCAGAGGTTGGTTTTGGGATGTAAACAATATTCGCATTCGCGACATTCTGGAGTGTAGAGCGGGATGACATGGTCGCCTTTTTTCAGCGACTTCACCCCCGGCCCGACATCCACCACGACGCCGGCGCCTTCATGGCCGAGAATGGCAGGGAACTCACCTTCCGGGTCGTCTCCCGATAGGGTAAATGCATCCGTGTGGCAAACACCTGTCGCCTTGATCTCCACCAGCACTTCGCCGGCTTTAGGCCCTTCGAGATCAACATCGACGACGGATAAAGGTTGTCCGGCGGCAAAGGCCACCGCTGCACGCGTTTTCATAGCACCCCCTGGGCTTGATTGAGGAACCCGCCATTCTTCCTCTCCCTGCACCAGGAATCAATGCCGAAACGGTTCGGATCCCTCAGGGTCCAGAGACTGCACCCGTAAGAGTGCGCTCTTCATGGGTGCTGAGGTTGTCCAGCAGCATGGTGGCGCCGGCCACGCTTAAATGGTCGTCGTCGAAATACAAGGCCTTGCCGTCGCGCACCGCCGGACAGTAACCGTCGCGGCAAAAAATATCGAACGGTTTGATCGCGATGAGACGTGCCGAATACGGCAGAGAATCCAGCTTCTGCAGAATATATTGGTGGCGCTGCCGATAGTATTCCGCAGTCGTCGTCCGCTCCACCGGCAGCAGGGTCTCTGCGGCAAATGCCACCTTGGGGAAAACCGCCTTTTCCACATGCAACGGCAGCTCCGGGATGGGGTAGATAATGTGGACCTTTTTCCCGGCATCCAGCAGTCGCTTGATCATGGATTCCAAGCTGCGCCAGTAAAGATCGCGCGCCGCTTCCGCGTTTAATGGCTCACCTGTGAGGATGTATCGCGACGGATCTTCGTGCGGCACCTCCGGATAATCGTTTAATTGATCGCCATAGAGAAACAAGCTGTAGCGGAAACCCACCAATACATGGCCAATTTCAGCATCTTGCTCCACATAGGTGAGCGCATCATTTATCCATTGATGACAACCCTTCACGTCTACCTCAAAAAGCAGTGCCGGTGGGCATGCGGAATAACTCAGGTGCAGTACACCTTCGTTATCGGGCTCCAATTTCTGCGCAAGTGCATAGGCAGGCTCCACCATATGGCTGTCCCCGAACGCAGCCCAGGTAATACGTTCACCAAAATAGCGGCACGCTTTTTCTGGGTCGAAGCGTTCGCCGAAAGACTGGTGACAGTCATTGCGCTTGGGGCTGGGGCGAATGCTCGCGGAATAATCCACATCCGCTCGGGCCTTAAATCCTTTGGTCAGATGTCCGGCCAGACCTATTGCCATAAATGTGGAAAGAAATGCGGCCGATCCCACAAATATTGCCTTTCGCGAATAGCGATTGCGATCACGAAATACCTGCTCCACATACTTCCAACTCAAATAAGCCAGCACGAAGGTCAAGACGATAGCAATGGCAAAAGCTACAGCGGGTGGTTCGCCAATCCATTTGAGACGCAGGAATGAAAACAATGGCTGGTGCCATAAATACAGCGAATAGGAAATCAAACCAATTCCCACCAAAATCCGCTGTGATAATAAACGCCATGCCCAAGTGCCCGGTTGCGCAAACAGCACCAACAAACAAGCACCCACAACCGGCACCAGCGCGTATACGCTGGGAAACGGCGTCTTCACATCGAATACCGCGATGGCAAAAATAATTGCCAACAAACCTGCGAAACTCAGTAATTGGTTAACACCCGCGCTGCGGGTTAATGCCGTCGCAGGCACGAGCGCGACCAATGCGCCGAGAACCAGCTCCCAGGTGCGACTGAAAATCAAAAAGAAATTGGCGGCGAGTTCGCCTTTTGCCAAAAGAAAATGCGCAAACGCGAGAGAAGCGACAGCGAGGGTGATCATGCCCGCGTACAACACCCGCCTGCCTAGCGGCAGCAACGCCATAATCAACAGCGGGAAAAAAACATAAAATTGCTCCTCCACTCCCAAGCTCCAGGTGTGCAGGAGCGGTTTTTCATCCGCCTCCGTCGCAAAATAGTTGGTGGTCAAATAAAAATAAATATTGGCTGCAAATAACATGACCGCAACCACACTCTGCGCATAC
>JAEZGT010000091.1 GCA_023416875.1 Pseudomonadota bacterium | reverse complement strand
ACCAGATCCAGGCGGACAAGAGCGGCGTTGTCAGCGCCATCCTGGTCGGCGACGGCGAGCCCGTGGAATTCGACCAACCTCTCGTCATCATCTCCTAACGGGGCATCCCTATGTTCGAAAAAGTTCTCATCGCCAACCGCGGCGAGATCGCCCTGCGGATCATGCGCGCGTGCAAAGAGATGGGCATTAAGACGGTGGCCGTGTACTCCCAGGCGGACCGCGATCTGAAACACGTGCGCCTGGCGGACGAGTCAGTCTGCATCGGCCCCAATGCATCCGCACAGAGCTACCTGAATATCCCGCGCATCATCAGCGCCATGGAAATCACTGACTCGGTAGCGGTTCACCCAGGTTACGGCTTCCTCGCCGAAAACGCTGATTTCGCCGAGCAGATCCAAAAAAGCGGCTTCACCTTTATCGGCCCCGACCCGGATGTGATCCGTTTGATGGGCGACAAGGTTTCCGCCATCCAGGCTATGAAGGCGGCTGGTGTGCCGACGGTGCCCGGTTCAGGTGGCGCCCTGCCGAATGATCGCGACACCTGTCTGGAAATCGCTCAAAAAATCGGCTTCCCGGTGATCATCAAAGCCGCCGCTGGCGGCGGTGGCCGCGGTATGCGAGTGGTGCACACCGAATCCGCGCTGATGAACTCGATTCAGCTCACCAAAACGGAAGCCAAAGCCGCTTTTGGAGACGATACGGTGTACATGGAGAAATTCCTGCAGAACCCGCGTCACGTGGAAGTGCAGGTATTGTCGGACGGTCAAGGCAACGCCATTCATCTGTTCGACCGCGACTGCTCCCTGCAGCGCCGCCACCAGAAAGTTCTGGAGGAAGCGCCAGCGCCGCACATTGATCCCGCCGCTCGCGAAGAAGTGTTCAAAGCCTGCGTTAAGGCCTGTGTGGACATTGGCTATCGCGGCGCGGGCACCTTTGAGTTCCTATATGAAGACGGGCGTTTCTACTTTATCGAGATGAATACCCGTATCCAGGTGGAGCACCCTGTGACCGAAATGATCACTGGCGTCGATCTGATCAAAGAGCAGATCCGTGTCTGCGCTGGCGAAAAGTTGCGCATCAAACAGAGCGACTTGAAAGTCACTGGTCACGCATTCGAATGCCGCATCAATGCAGAGGACCCGAAAACCTTTATGCCCTGCCCTGGCAAAGTCACCAACTTCCACGTGCCAGGCGGACTGGGGGTGCGAGTGGATTCGCATCTCTATGAAGGCTATAGCGTGCCGCCTTATTACGACTCCATGATCGCTAAGATCATCGCCCACGCAGAAACCCGCGAAGCGGCGCTGGCGCGCATGCGGGTGGCGCTGGATGAGTTGGTCGTGGGTGGCATCAAGACCAATATCCCGATGCAGCAAGATCTGGTGCGCGATGCAGCCTTCGCCAAAGGTGGTGTCAACATCCATTACCTTGAGAAGAAGTTGAATCTCTAACCTGTGGCGGGCGCCCTTGCGGTGTCCGCTCCCTCCTTCGCTAAAAGCACCCAATTCTATGCCCTGGCTTGAACTGCGCATCGACAGCAACCGCGACGACGCTCCCGCTTTGGAAGAGGCCCTGCTCAACGCCGGCGCCCTTTCCGTCACCTTACAGGACAATGCGGATCAGCCCATCTTCGAACCCGCCCTAGGGGAAACGCCGCTGTGGCAGGCCACCCGTGTCACCGGGCTGTTCGAAGCCGATGTGGATACCGCCAAAGTCGAGCGACGCTTACGCCTGACCCAACCCCATTGGCATGTGGTGGAGGACAAGGACTGGGAGCGCGAGTGGATGCAGCACTATCATCCAATCCAGTGCGGCGAGCGCCTGTGGATCTGCCCGAGTTGGCTGGCGCCGCCGGATCCGACGGCGGTGAATCTGCTGCTCGACCCCGGCCTCGCCTTCGGCACCGGTACTCACCCCACGACTTATTTGTGCTTAACGTGGTTGGGCGAGCAGCAGCTCGAAGGTATGTCGGTGATCGACTACGGCTGTGGCTCGGGCATTCTCGGTATTGCCAGCTTATTGCTAGGCGCCCGGCACGCGGTGGGCGTTGATATAGATCCGCAGGCACTGTTAGCAACACGGGACAACGCGGCGCGGAACGGTCTGGCGGCGGAACGCTTTCCGGTGTTTTTCCCGAAGCAGGCGCCGAGCGAACCGGCGGATCTGCTGCTGGCGAATATTCTGGCCGGCCCGTTGGTGGAATTGGCGCCCACCCTGCTAGCACTGTTGAAGCCCGGCGGCCGCATCTGTCTCTCCGGCGTGCTCGCCAGTCAGGCGGAAGCCGTGCAGCAGGCTTATAGGGCCGTCATCGATTTTGAACCCATCCGCCAAAAGGATGAATGGGTGTGCATGACGGGTGTACGCTTTGCCGGCTGATTTGCATCGCCACAGGCGAATTGTGACAGCCGGTCCAGAATTTTCCTTGTAACGGCGCGGTTTTACCTACGCGACAGTTATGATTAAACTTGCCTCCACTTTTACCGGTTCGAAGGATTCTGAATGGCAGACATGATCACACGCTGTCCGAAATGCGGCACCGCTTTCCGCATTTCGGAAGCATTGTTGAAGTCTGCCAAGGGAGTTGTGCGCTGCGGCTCCTGCCTGAGCGTGTTCAACGCGCGTGACCATCTGGAAGTCGGCCGCCAGGCACCTGCCGCTCCGCGGCCACAACCTCAGCCCGAAACCGCCCAACCAACGGCGCGATTTAGCGAGCCTCCGGCACCGCCACAACAGCCCCGCACGCCAGAACCACCCGCCAGGGTAGAAACCTTTTCCGAGCAGGAAGACGACGAAGTTGATGCTCCCGATTGGCGCCGCCGCGAAGATACCGAAGTCCCCAAATCTGCCTCCTCTCAACCGGAACAAAAGCCGGCAGAAGCAGAAGAAGAGGAGGATGACGAAGCCTGGGCTCTGGAGCTGTTGAAGGACGACGATGACGATCTCAACATCCAGTTCAAAAAGATCATTTCCAAACCGGCTCCGCCACCCGAGCCCGAACCGCCAGCGCCCGTTCGCGACGAAGAGCCTGCACCCGTTCACGTCGAAGAAGATGAAGATGAAACCATCCCGTCCGCACCTGCACCCGACTCCAGCGCTTTAGACGAAGATCCGCTGATTGAGGACGAGCCTGTTGTGGCCGACGAGAATGAGCCCGCCCCAGCTTTTGCACCGAATGATGCGGACGAGCCAATCGAAAACTTCATTGATGAAGACGATCCAGAAGCAGAGGCGGAAAACCATTCGGATGAAGCGGCTGAAGAAGCCCAAGACGCTGAAGTCGAAGAGCAAGAGGAAATCCTTGCTGCGGCACCACCGCCGGAACCGCCCAAACGCAAGCCTATACGTCCTAAGTTGGAACCCAAGCCGCTGAAGGAAGTAATCGCGTCCCTGGAACCTGAGCCGTTGGAAGTCGACTGGCAGGAACCGGGTGCGTGGCGCCGACGTCTGCTCTGGCCGGCGCTGGCCCTGGTGGCGCTGGTGTGTCTGCTGGCACAGGTGGCTTGGCTGGAATTCGATCGGCTGAGCCGGGTTGAGCCCTACCGCTCCGCCTACGCTGTGGTCTGTCGCTATGTCGGCTGCCAATTGCCGGAGCTGCGCGACCGCAGTCAGATCCACACTTCCAATCTGCTGGTGCGCAGCCATCCGGATATCGCCGACGCTCTGCAGGTGGACGTGATTCTGCAGAACAACGCCCCCTTCGAGCAGACTTTCCCGGTACTAGAACTGACTTTCACCAACCTGCGCAGTGAGCCGGTTGCCAGCCGCCGTCTTACCCCGGCGGAATACCTGGGAGGCGAATTGGCCGGTCGCGACAAGATGCCGATCCGCCAGCCGATCCATATTGCGTTAGAAATTGCTGACCCCGGTCGCGATGCGGTCAGCTATCACATCACCATCGTCAACTGAACTGCCCCACAACCTGGTAGTTTTCGCGCCAAATAAGCCACTTTTTAACCAATCTGATTAAAATGTGCGTTTTCAAAGGGGAAGCTTGGCGTTATCATACCGCCCCTTTCCGACCGAGCCCGGTCGGGGCCAGACGGCTACACACCACTTCATCTGCTACTGCGAGTTTTTCGCATCCCGGGGGAATCAGTTGTTCCGAATCGGACCCTATCAAATTGGCAGCCGCACTGTGCTGGCGCCAATGGCCGGCGTCTCGGATCTGCCGTTCCGCGCGTTGTGTGCACAATTAGGGGCCGGCTTGGTAGTGAATGAAATGGTGACTGCCGATACCAAGCTCTGGCACACCGACAAAAGCCGCACGCGTCTGATGTGGAATGACAACTGCGGTCCACGCAGTGTGCAGATCGCCGGCAGTGAACCCCAGCAGATGGCCGATGCCGCCCGCGCCTGCGTGGATCTTGGTGCTCAAATCGTCGATATCAATATGGGCTGCCCGGCGAAAAAAGTGTGCAACAAAGCCGCCGGCTCTGCGCTGCTGGAGAATGAAACGCTGGTGGCAGACATTCTCACCGCCGTCACCCAAGCCGTCTCTGTTCCCGTCACGTTGAAAATCCGCACCGGTTCGAACCCCGACCACCGCAACGCTCTCACTATT
>JAEZGT010000039.1 GCA_023416875.1 Pseudomonadota bacterium | reverse complement strand
CCATGACAGCTGTTATGAAAGCACAAATCGACTGGATACCACTGGCAATGCAGGGAATGCGTCCGACGCAAGGAAAGACGCTCGCTGTCATGCAGGTTTCTGGTGGATCCCAATCGTTTAATGCGGTTAATCAAATGCGCGTCCTCGGCCGGTGGATGCGAATGGTGACGATTCCCAATCAATCGTCCGTTGCTAAAGCGTGGCTGGAATTCGACAATAACGATCGCATGAAGCCATCCTCCTATTACGATCGGATTGTAGATGTCATGGAAGAGTTGATGAAATTCACATTGTTGGTCCGTGACCGCAGCGACTATTTGGTTGATCGCTATTCCGAGCGCAAGGAAAGTGCAGAAGAGTTTCGTAAACGTATTGATCAGAGTTCAATGTAGCGCTCGCTGCGCGTAATCAACTACCCATGACCAAACCTGTTGCTCCACCGATCGATGCCTCCGCACCTGCAAACGTCAGTTTTTGGCAAGCGTTTCTGTTCTGGTTAAAGCTGGGGTTTATCAGCTTTGGCGGGCCTGCAGGGCAGATTGCCATCATGCATCAGGAGCTGGTGGAGCGCCGGCGCTGGATTAGCGAGCGACGATTTCTGCACGCGCTGAATTACTGCATGGTGTTGCCCGGCCCCGAAGCGCAGCAGCTGGCAACTTATATCGGCTGGTTGATGCATCGCACCTGGGGCGGAATCATTGCGGGCGCTCTGTTTGTTTTACCGTCCTTGCTGATTCTTATCGCACTTTCCTGGATTTATATCGCGTATGGCGACGTCAGTTGGGTTGCCGGGCTTTTTTATGGCATCAAACCGGCGGTGACGGCCATCGTGCTACACGCGGCGCATCGTATTGGTTCGCGGACTCTGAAAAATCCAGCGTTGTGGGCGGTGGCAGCGGCAGCTTTTGTCGCGATATTCGCATTGCATATCCCCTTCCCCGCCATCGTAATTGGCGCTGGCACCGTCGGGTATTTAGGTGGCCGTTTTGCGCCAGATTATTTCCGCTCCAGCGCTGGTCACAGCAATACAGGAAAATCTTTTGGTGCAGCGTTGATCGATGATCACACCACCCTCGCCAGCCACACCCGTTTCCGCTGGTCGCGCCTGCTCCTGATCATTTTCGCCGGATGTCTGCTGTGGACTTTGCCCATGCTGGCGTTCTGGCAAATATTAGGCTGGGATCACACCCTCACCCAAATGGCCTGGTTTTTCACAAAGGCCGCGCTTCTGACGTTCGGCGGCGCCTATGCGGTTTTGCCCTATGTTTTTCAGGGGTCAGTCGAACATTATGGCTGGCTGACACCGACGCAAATGATCGATGGTCTCGCGCTTGGGGAAACCACGCCTGGGCCGTTAATTATGGTGGTGGCCTTCGTCGGATTTGTCGGCGGTTACGGCAGTAGTTTTTTGGGGCCTGACGCCTCTTTTCTCGCTGGCGCTGTTGCGGCTTCGGTCGTAACCTGGTTCACCTTTCTGCCTTCTTTCATTTTTATTTTTGCCGGTGCTCCCTTAATTGAATCCACGCACAACGATTTGAAATTCACCGCGCCCTTGACCGCCATCACCGCTGCGGTGGTGGGCGTTATTGTCAATCTGGCTTTGTTTTTCGGTTATCACGTGTTGTGGCCGGAGGGATTTTCTGGGCATTTTGAATGGCCTGCTGCTCTTATCGCAATTGCAGCCGCGATTGCACTATTCCGTTATCAGATCAATGTAATGAAAGTGATCGGCGCGAGCGCGTTGTTGGGCTTATTACTTTCACATACTTTTCTCTAATGGCAGAAAAAACACCGACAGAATTGCCCCTGTCGGTATTTTTACACACCTGCTTAAAATCGGTTAACTGGCGTATTTGATGGAGCAGCCGTAAGGCGCGGTGCTGGGATGCGGTATTTTTTTGCCTTCAGCAAGGGCATCCAAGGCTTCGCGCACATAATTGGTGGCTTTCGGAATATCGTCTTCCTTGGGCGATTTGATACTGTCAATGCCGCCTTTGTATTCCAATACCCCTTGCGCATTGATGATAAACAGGTGCGGGCTGGTCTGCGCGGCGTAGAGTCTGCCGATGCTGCCATCCGAATCCAAAATAACGCCACTTGGATGCGCGCCGCGCTGCTCATTTAATTTCAGTGCTGTCGCGCCGTCCACGTGCCCCTGCTTGCCGGGCGCGGAAGAAATCACCTGCAACCAGACAATGCCATCTTCAGCCGCTTCTTTTTGCAAGCTGGGAATATTGCCGCTCTTTTCATAATGCTTAACCACATAGGGACACTCGTGGTTGGTCCACTCCAGCACTACGGTTTTGCCGCGTAAGGATTCCAGATTCAAATTGCTGCCTTCTGCGGTTTTACCGCTGAATACCGGCGCAGCTTGACCAACGACGGGATCCGCAACGACTGCGGTCGCAGCAAACGTCAGCGCTACGCCAGCGCAAAAAAGCTTGGCGAGATTTTTTATAGCCATAAAGTCTCCTGTTAATTAATTGAACACATTGGGCTGATACAAACC
>JAEZGT010000032.1 GCA_023416875.1 Pseudomonadota bacterium | reverse complement strand
TCCTACCGCTGCGCAGATTTTCCAAAAGCGCAGCGGATCTCTCTCAATCAACGGTTGCTCCCGCAGACTCAACCATTCCGGGTTTGGGCGCCGCAGATCAGTCAGCCACTCCGATAAAGCCTCATATCGCCGCAAGGGTGACAAGCTCACGGACTTTTCGATGGCTTTGTCCAGCCAGGCAGGCACCAGCGGGTTGATGCTGCTGGCGGGAATATAGGTCAGCGACTGAAATGTTTTCGGATTGGTGACTTCCGCGTATCGGTTGCCGTAGGGCTTTTTCCCGGTCAGCATCTCGTAACAGATAACGCCCAACGAAAACTGATCAGCGGCCTCGCCGGGTTTATTGCCCGTGCGGTGCTCGGGCGCGGAATATTCCAGAGTGCCGAGCACTTTATCGCGCATAAATGGCGCTTTAACCTCTGCAAGCCCGGCAACCGCGCAGGAGCCAAAATCCACGATCACCGCGCCGCCCCGGCCCATCATGATATTGGCCGGCTTGAGATCCTGATGCAGGGTTTCCCGGCGATGCATGGCGCGTACGCCGCGGATGAGTTGTTCGATGATTTCGAGCGCGTCCGGAACGGCAAAGGGCGCGCGCTGGCGAATCAGCTCCGCCAGAGTCGGCCCGGCTATGAATTCAGTGAGATAGTAAAGGCACGAACGCGCTCGCGCCGACTCCACCACACGTACCACATGCGGATTGTTGATCCGGCTGCCGATCCAGCTTTCCTGCACGAACCGTTCAATATAGGCCGGATCGTCTTCATAACGTGAGGACGGCGTTTTCATCGCCAGCATACGGCCATTGTCGGTTGTCACTTTATAAATCTGACTGCGCTCGGACTCGTGGAGAATTGCTTTCACCGTTAGGCCATCCAGGTTTTGGCCGACTTCCAGCACCGGCGGAAACGGAAGTTGTGCGAGCGCCTGAACGGAGTCGTCTCGCGACATGGTGCCTTTGCTGTCGATGCGGCACACCTGCACGCTGAGGTTGTCCTGGCTGCCGCGCGCGAGTGCGGCGTCGAGCAAGTGCCGGGCGAGCTGCTCCGGCTCTGCCAACCAAGCTTCACTGAGTGCCTGTATTTCCTGATCGGTCAACAGATCGTGAATGCCATCCGTGGTCAGCAGATAGAGGTCGCCGGCCTCTAGCTCGAAGGTGTCGATGTCGATTTCCAGAGCAGGATCGGCGCCCAGAGCGCGGGTGAGATAAGTGGTTTTGCGATCGATACGCTGATTGTGATCGCGGGTAAGGCGTTCCAACATTCCTTCGCGCAGGCGGTAGATGCGGCTGTCGCCCACATGAAAGACAAAACCGGTATCCGCTTTGAGAATCAGTGACGAAAAGGTAGTGAGGTAACCTTCCTGCAGTACGCTGTTGCGGCTCAGGGACCACAAATGCCGGTTGAGCGCTTGGATGACGCGCGAGGCGGACGTTTGCGTCCGCCAGGTCTCAGGTGTGGCGTAATAATCAGAGAGAAATCCAGTTACCGCCGCCTGACTGGCTTGTTTGGCGGCAAGGCTGCTGCTGACGCCATCGGCCACGACCATGGCAATGCCTTTGTGCGTGAGAAGCGCCCCGTCCGGAATGCGCGCTCCCACCGTATCCTGGTTGTCTTGTTTGGCTCCGGCCTCGCTGAGCTGGGTGAAGCTGACACGCAAGCTGGAGCTGAGATGTTCCACGTTATTCTCCGCCGACGTCAGCCGGGTTTGCGCGCGATAAATACCGCACGGCGCGGGGCTGGGTGGCCTTCGGCGGTGCGGGCGGGATCATTGGGGTCGAGGAAATCCGCCAGGGAGTGGAAACGCATCCAATCGGTACTGCGCTGTTCCTCAGTGGTGGTGACGCATTCATCCACCACCCGCACATCTGTGAAGCCACATTTGCGCAGCCAGATCAACAGGGTAGGGGCGGAGGGCAGAAACCAGACATTGTTCATCATGGCGTAACGGCCGTCTGGCACCAGCACTTGGTTGGCGCCACCTTCGATTACCAAGGTTTCCAGCACCAGCTCTCCACCGGGCTTAAGGGTGTCGCGGAGTTCGCGCAGATGATCCATAGGCGAGCGGCGGTGGTAAAACACACCCATGGAAAATGTCGTATCGAAGGTCTCAAGCGATGGCGGTAGAGCTTCGATGCCCACCGGCAGCACATCCACCGGAATATCGCCTAGATACTTTTTCAACATGTAAAACTGCACCACAAAGCGCGGTGACGGATCTATACCGATCACGCGCTTGGCGCCAGCGCCGTACATCCGCAAACAGTGGTAACCGTTGCCACAGCCTACATCCAAGATGGTGCGGTTGTTCAGTGGGCTCAGATGTGGCAGCACCCGCTGCCACTTCCAATCGGAGCGCCATTCCGTGTCGATATGAATTCCGAATACATCGTATGGCCCTTTGCGCCACGGGATAAGCGCCCGCAACGCCTGTTCCAGCTTGGCCAGGGCCGCGCTGTCCGCATCTTCCGGCTTACCGATCGCCACCCGTTCAAGAAGGTCTACCGTTCCCGGAGTGATATCCGGCAGTGCCGCCATGGCCTCATACCAGCCCGGCAGGTCGCCATAGCGTCCAACAGACAAGCCTGCGGCGAGAGCGGCTGGGAGCGCTCGGGCGAGAGGAGCGAGCTCGGTATCGGCAAGCTGCAATAGCAGGGGCTGGAAATCGATCATTTGAAGGCGATGATGGAGGCGAAGTTGAAACACTGAAACCAACAGTCCACAGAGCGGAAGCCGGCTTGCAGCAGCCGTTGTTGATGGGTCTTGAGTGTCTCCGGTATCAGGACGTTTTCCAGCGCCGTACGTTTTTGCGCGATCTCCAGGTCGCTATAACCATTGGCGCGTTTGAAGTTGTGGTGCAGCTCAGTCATCAACGACTGGTGCTCCTCGTCCTCGAAGGCGATTTTCTCAGACAGGATGAGCACACCACCGGGCAC
>JAEZGT010000002.1 GCA_023416875.1 Pseudomonadota bacterium | reverse complement strand
TCGCAAACCTGTGACCGCTTTTTATCGGCAGGCCCAAGAGCTAGGCGCCCCCGATCCAGTCCTGGTGGGCCAATTATCTACAAATAAGCTTTGAAGCATTCCTTCATAACACCGCCATCTTCACTTTAGTTGCCTCGCAACACCAATTAATTTAACGACAACCCCGCTCAACTTTACTCAAACCTGACAAATGTCAGACCCGCAACATCGACTCATCTATTTTCAGCTCCTCCTCAGTAATGCCAAGTTTTTTGCAAATTACCGGCAAAACCTGATGTACCAATCTCATGCCCTCTAATATTTCATTCATGTAAATATCCGGATGGATTCGGGTTGAGTTAAACCCCATAGCTTCTGCCTCTGCTTCGTGCGTTAAAAATTCGGAATCTTCGGAAACCAGATGCATTAATTCCGCTCGCAGCGGAATTTTGCTTTTGTATGCAGTCTCCTTCAGAGACTCCACCCATCCACGATAATTTCTTAAAGTTTCGTACCTAAATTGTCTAAATTTGGGAAGGATTGTGGATTCGTCACCAACTTTTGCCAGCGCCAATTCAACCAAACATGACTCGATATCGGCGCCCTTATCGAAATAGGATTCAATGGCACCATCAATTACTGTGCTGTTATGGATATATGCGATATAAAAATCGTAGTGCCGCGCGTATGCCTGCAGAAGTTTATAAATCAAGCTCGAATAAGCATTTTCTTCGGTCAGTTTTAAAAACGACTCTTCATCATCCTCGTCCTCTATCCCATAATCGAAATCAATGTCCTCCGGAAATGCCTTGGGAATTTCCGCTCCCGCCTGATTAAGAGCGTTAAAAACACTCCACATGAGATCCTCCACATCTCCTTCAAGTGGCGTTTGATATGAGCATTCCGCCGCATCGACCGCACAATCCGCAAGACACTTAAACAGCCGCGCCCACTTATCAGCCTGCTCTATACCTCCGGTCCACCAAACGACGTCAGGATTTCGATCACCGATGCCAGCCAAGGATTTGAGTTTCTGCTCCATGTCAAAGGATATGTACTCTCCGGCCTTCCACTTACTAATCTGAGCCGGCGACACATCGATCTTCGCAGCCAACTCTTTTTGCGAACAACCTGCTTGCCGAAGAATCAATCTTATTAAGCTGCCAGATCCCATAAACACACCACTTTAAGTAAACTGAAAATTTATTTTACTTAATTATATTGAGTCAAGAGGAGAACTAAGAAACTAATCTCTGCCATAAAGGCCCAGCTACCGTACCCAGCTACGAACCATTTATTACATAGAAAATGGCGTTAATTCTGCCTGCTTGACCATCGATAACTCACCCAGTCAAGCGCCTGTTTCGCCCGGTATATTCATATGCCAAATTGCTCACACTTCTCATCTTCTATAGACGATCTAGGTTACATTCTTAGTCAAACCGACTAGTTCAAAAACACGAATCGCGGTATACAGCACGGCTAAGCTGCACATTAAGATCAGGTGGAGATCACCCATGAGAAAACACTTATATTTAGTTCTAACAGCCGCAGTGCTATATGGATGTGGTGGCGGTACGGAAGAAGGTACCAGCTCATCCAGTAGCTCGTCGTCCAGCTCAAGCTCGAGTTCGTCATCCAGTGGCTCGGGTGATGCAGTAGCAGGGCAAACGTCTTTTGAAAGCCTCTGTAAGAATTGCCACGAATATCAGGGCAAAGGGAAATTTAAGTCCACCAGTCCCAATCCGCTTTCGATTGATACCCTTCTCAACAAATATGGCTCCGTATCAGGTCTCGCCACCTATATCGATCAGGCCATGCCTTTTGCAAACGCAGCGGCCTGCGTAGGTAAATGTGCTCAGGACACCGCTGCCTATATGGCGAGCAAACTCTCTGAAGTGGATGATGGCCCAGAAACAGCGGCGTGTAGCACTGAAGATCCCATCATTTACGGCGTGCGTACGCTGCGACCTCTCACCGGTCAGGAATACCGCAACAGCATCGTGCAGGCTGGTTTGATCAACGCCTCGCAAGCAGCAGAGATCGATCTACCGGGCGACGTGGTGCGCACTAAGAGTGATTACGCCGTGCACACAGCGCTGCGCGTTGAAGCCACCCGCGCAACCGCTTTCGATAAAGCGGCGTTCAAAGTCGCCGAGCTGGCCGCTCCCTCTTTGGCCCAGAGCTGCGGCAACAACGCAAATAACTGCGCCTCCCGCTTCCTTGAGATCGCCTACCTGTTGCACCGCCAGCCGCTGGAGCAGGACGAGCAGCAGCTCTATCGCGGTTACTTCAACGAATTCGGTGCGGAAGCCGGTATGCAAGTGGCTATAGCTGCTGCATTGACGTCACCACAATTCCTCTACCGCTCTGAAATGGGTATCCCGGTCGCCCAAGCACTGACCAGCAACAGCGGCGGTGACCGTAGCAAGCTGCAACAGGCTGATGCGGACTCCTACGTGCTGACTGCGTACGAACTGGCAAGCCAGCTCGCGTTTATGTACACCGGCGCCGGCCCCAACAAATCTCTGTTGGACTCTGCTGCCAGTGGAGCGTTGGACACCGAAGCGGGCGTGAGATCGGCAATCGAGACACTGGTATCCAGCACCGCTGGACGTGCCCATGTTGAGCAATTTGGTGGCACCTGGTTCCGCGCTAACGACGTGATCAACCAAGCAAACTCTCGTCCGTCATTCCCGCAGTTCACTGCAGATGTCGCTCGAGATATGTCCACCGAAGTGCGCAAGCTGTTTGCCGAAATCTGGTACAACCAGAACTACACTTTTGAGGACCTCTATGCAGGCGACTTCACCGTTGTGAACAGCCGCTTGGCTCAGTTCTACGGCGCCAACAATTTCAATGGCGGCACCAACGACTGGCGTGTGACCAATGTCCCCAACCGCGGTGGCATCATGACCGTTGGCGCGTTCCACGCAGCTAATGCCAATGACATGCACTCCCGCCCGATTCTGAAAGCGGTAAAAGTGCGCGAGCTGATGCTGTGTCACCACGTAGGTGCGCCGCAAAACGCACTGGCTGATGCAGCCCAGATCGCTGAGAACCAAGCAGCCATAGTGACCACCCTGCGCGACGGCGGCGGTCAGGCTACAGCTCGCCAGTACTATGAAGCAGCCACAACCGCAGCAGGTTGCCAAGTGTGCCACGCCACTCAGATCAACCCACTGTTCGGTGTTGACGACTTCGATCCAGTTGGTCGTTATCGCACTACCCAGCTCGGCTTGCGCCTGATCGACAACACCGGCTTGTATGAGGCTGGTAATAATGGCGTGCCAGTGGATGCCTCAGGTCAGTTGATCGGTTTGTCCAGCCTGAGCGATACCGCCAGAATCGACTACAACGGCTCTAAAGACCTTGCCAACAAAATGGCATCTCTGCCTGCTGTAGCGGCATGTATGGTGGCCAACAGCTTCCGCTTCACCACTGGTTTGCCGATCGACAGAGACTCCGTGGCGAAGAACGGCAACGCTACTTTGAGAGAGGACGAGCTGACCAACGAACAGCTGGAAGATTTTGCCTGCGCCAAAGAGGTGCTGTTGGATACTTACGCATCCTCAGGCAAGAAACCCCTGGAGGTCTATCGTAAGATCGGCACCTTGGATCTGATACGGTTCCGTAAATAGTTCGACCCGGGCAAACGCATAAAGGTAAATATCATGAGCAAGAAAACTGATCTGTTTGAACAACAACGCAATCGCGAGCGCCGGGCTTTCTTAAACATGCTGGGTAAGATCGGCGTGTCCGCCCCTCTGCTGCGCACATCGCCGCTGGTAGCTGGCTTGTTCGCCAACCGGTTTGCAGAAGCACAAACCGCCGGACGCAAAAAATTCATCTCCATTTATCACCCTAACGGAACTTACAATGGCGAGGGCAACGGTTTTATTACCGGGCCTGCGCGCCAGGTGTATGCGAATCTGCCGGGTGTGGCTATGCGCACAGCGTCAATTTCCGACCCAGGCGGCCACGGCAATATTGCCCGCTCCGCTGGGCGTCTGGAATGGTCCGGCAATCAGCCTTCCAACAGCACCATCGACGTACAAATGGGTAAAGTGCTGCAAGCGGGTACACCCTCGCCCTATTACTCCTTCGGCGTGCGAATGGACCACCTGGGCAGCAACCTTAACGATGTATGCTCGATCAACAGTGGTGTACAGTCCGACATCGGCCGCGGCCCAATCGGCGCGCTGAGCAAAATCTTTTCAGGCGCCCCGCCGGTCAACAACGGCGGTGTTCAAACCGGCCCCACGCAGTTTGACATGCGTCGCGCGGTGCTCGACGCCAACCGCATGCTGCTGAACAAGTACAAAAACAAGTTCGGTCAGGATGAGAGAGAGAAGCTGGACTCCCACCTCGGCGCAATCGAAGAACTCGAAAAACGCCTGGACTTCGATGAAGAGCTCGCCGGAGGCGGCGGCGATGGCGGCGGTGGCGGCGGCTCTTGTACCGCACAAAACTACGCATCCAACGCACAATTGACCCCCCTCGGTGAATACAAAGGGGTGGCGGAAGTTGCGGTGCTGGCGCTCTCCTGCGGTCTGACGAACTCCATTTCCATTCAGTTCAACGAAACTCAGGCAAGCTGGTTGCCCAATACTCCCGGTGACCCGGATGCAGTAGCCGGATTGAACGGTGATCACCACGGCGCCAACCACGGCGGCGGTCAGGCGTTGATTCCTCAGGTAATCGCCTACATGCACAAAGGGGTGGCGCACCTGATTCAGCAATTGCAGGCGGCCAATCTGTACCAGGACACCGTTATCGTTGTGTACAGCGAAATGGGCCAGGGTGTTGACCATACTCCGGTACACGGACCTATCGTCATTGCCTCCGGCAGCGGCGTCACCAGCGGCGCTCGCGCTACCACCATGCAGCACACGGCAGCCTTCAACGACGCTGCTCAGCTCCTGGGCCTGGGCAGCCAGATCGGTTCTGGCCTGCACAACTACCGCACCGGCTCTCTGCTTTAATCGTTGCAGCAATACCTGTCGGGGACATCAGTCCCCGGCACTTCCCCCTTTCCTTCCCAAAACCTAGCCCTTCCACATCTCCAATCCACAAGTTTTTATTCCAGTAGCAATCCATCTTTTCGTCTAGCTACCTGCTCCAGACGCAACGAGCAAACTCCGTATGGTATTTACCCCGCCTTTTGCGCTTTTCAAAATCCGCAAAAAAAGGCGGCAAAGCCCTAATATATATTGCGCATATTAATTCGCCACCAATAGGCGATGACCCCCATCAGCAACCAACCATTGGGATAGTTATGGAAAGCCAACTAAAAACGGAACGCCACTTCTACATAGACTTCCTGCGAGTCTTTGCGATTCTCCTGATGTTTGTTTACCACGTCTCAATGATCTTCGTCGCCGAATGGGACTGGCATATCAAGAACGCCGAAACCAGCAATGTGCTGATGGAGGTCAATTATTGGATGGCATTTTTCCGAATGCCATTACTGTTTTTTGTTTCCGGCTTTATCTCTTGCCTGTTACTTGATCGGATCAAGAACAACACGTTTATTATGCAGCGCTTCAACCGACTGATTGTTCCCACTATAATTGGCACATTTGTTTTGGTTGCGCCGCAGATTTACTTTGAGCGTAAGTTGCAAGGGGCGACTTTTTCATACCCGGAGTTTTATCAAACCTTTCTGCAATTTAATTGGTGGCCCAATGGCAATTTCCACTGGCTACACCTTTGGTTTATCCCCTATCTCTTTGTCTACAATCTACTGTCCATTCCGGTTTATCGATTTCTGCAAAAGACATCCACAACTCGTATTGAAGAAAGCTTCCGCCATTACGGACCGACTATAATTGCGATATTTGTGACTATTGCCATTATTCCTTACACCTTTTTAGGCGTGCACTTTCCCGTCACCTATGATTTGATCCATGACTACGCACGGCATTCTTTCTTTATCTTTTTTATTATCGCTGGCATTTTGGCTTATCGCCATAAAACAGTTCTGAACGTGATCGAGGAAAAAAGGCTTTTGTTGCTCCAACTCGCATTCGCCGCAATTTTGATTATCAATATTATTCGCTGGAACGGTTGGGAGCCGGCCAATATTTGGTCTGACTGGTTGAACCGGCCTTTGTCCTACGTCTATATCGCGCTGCTAAACATCAACTCCTGGTTGTGGGTGCTGACCTTCTTGGGATATACCAAAAGATATTGCAACAAAGACAGTGATTGCTTGGCGTACTGTAACAAAGCTGTTTTTCCGTTTTACATCCTGCACCAGACGGTGATTGTGATTGTTGGATACTACGTTGTGCAGACCTCGGACAATGCCGCCTTCAAATATTTCTTCCTGTTGGTCGCTTGCCTTTTATTGACGGGTTTTACATATCACTTGTACATCAGACCTTTCCGCGCGATTAGATTCTTATTTGGCGCAAAATAATCAAAGCAAAGCCTGATTTGATGGATCACTATTATGCAAAAGCACTTTACTCTTCTGGCCGAATACAACGCGTGGATGAACCAAAAGCTATACGCGACCGTCGCCGAATTATCTGCAGAGGAGCGCTCGGCGAATCGTGGAGCGTTTTTTGGTTCTGTCCACGGCACTTTAAATCACTTGATGGTCGCGGATAGAACGTGGCTGCAGCGGTTTGCCCAGAGCTTTGCGACACCAACCGCCTTGGAGTGGGTCGCACAGTTGCCGCGCCCCACAGCTCTGGATCAAATTCTCTTTACTGATTTTCAGGAGATGCGCGCTCACCGAGAAGCGCTCGATGTCTCGATTAAAGAATGGGTTGGCTCGCTTAGCCAAACGGACTTGGAGCTGACTCTGAATTATTCGTCAATGAAAGGCATTGCCGCTAGCCAGCCGTTTTCCGGTGTGCTGCTGCATTTTTTTAATCACCAGACACATCACCGTGGGCAAATAACGACCTTGTTATCACAAATGGGGAAAGATGTGGGCGCTACAGATTTATTGTTGTTGGTGCCAAGGAAATAATCTCGGTGAAAACAGTCCGGCTGATCATTCGCCGGACTTTTATTACGCAATCAAAGTGTCGTCATTACCTGCACGCAAATGTCTTCTTCCTGCGCTTTCTTCTTTAATACTTTTACCACACCACCCGGCAATCGTGGATCGTGTGCGATTGTTTTTAAACGCTCAGCAGATACGGTATCGCACATAACCGGAATAAGCCGCGATGCGTAGAGTTCCAGCGCTTGCGAGCTCAGTGGCGACGGCAGATTAGCAAAGGGTGAGAATATCTCATCGCGCAATTGCATATGCAGATTTTTCTGGCCAACCGGGAACAACAAATTAAGCACCCCGCGCATTTGGGTGAAGGAATAACCGGACTCGGGATTGCGGGCTTGTTTGATCCACTCCTGCTTGACCGTTAAATCCGGTCTTTGCGCGAGCGCCACCCATTCGCTGGCTTGCGCATCTGCGGACTTATCCCGGGTTTTTACCTGCTCAATCCAATATAACCCCTCCTCGTCTCCCACGCGCATCAAAATACCGACTGCCATCCATTGATGATCCAACGCCAACGTATTTTCACGCAGCATTTTTTTCAGATTGGCCAGTTGCTCAGGGGAATGCAGGTAGGTCAGCCACACTTCAAACCAGCGCTGTTTGATGCCCCCATCGGTAGCAAGGTAATTTTGATAGGCAAAATTTTCCAGCCGGCGGCGCGCTACCGGAGCCAACGCATCGCGTTCCGGGAAAAGCTCATCATGATTTTCCAGATATGCGTATACACGGCGGAGAAAGTAAGTTTGAGCGCGCAGCAGCGACACTTCGTTTTCATCCGCCAGATAGGTTGTCGCCAGATCGATAAAATCCAGTGGCGATAGTTGTCCCGCCTGCACAGATTCCCACAGGCTGCGCCAAATCATTCCGCGCTCCACAGCGCTGGTGAACAAGTCATGATTGTCCCGCACAAAGGCGACGGAATTTTTATCCAGCAGTATCTTGGTAAAGGTGTAGTCGCTGACGTTGGGTAGGATAAATGCGGGGCAAGGTAAACCCATAGCGTCCGCAATCGCATTTTTTGCAGCGGTGATATGCGCATTGACCAATCTGCGCTCGCCGGATTTATCCAGCAAGAGCAGATCCAAACGGTGCTCGCGCACGGCACCGCTCACATTGGCCGGCGCCTGAAGCAAATCGAATTGCGTGATGTGCTCGTCGGCGCAGGCGTAATCAACACTAAGCGCATTGACGCCCTCCTTCATCAGCCAGTCTTGCGTCCAACCATCTAAATCGCGCTGCGCGACTTCGCTCAAGCTGCCGATAAAATCGTACAGACTGGTGTTTTGCCAAGCGTGCCGCGCAAAGTATTCGGCGACACCGAGCTCGAATGTGTCGCCGCCCAATAAATATTGCAATTGCATCAACACGGCGGCGCCCTTTGCGTAGGTAATGCCGTCCATATTGGACATCACCACATCGGTATTAGGAATGTTTTGCACCACCGGATGGGTAGTTGCCGCCTGATCCTCTTCGTAGCCCCAACTTTTGGAATCGGTGGAAAAATCCACCATCGCATCTTTATATTCCGTCGCTTTCGCCGTCGCCAAACTGCCCATCCATTCGGCAAAACTTTCGTTCAACCAAATATCATCCCACCAACGCATGGTCACCAAATTGCCGAACCATTGGTGCGCCATTTCGTGCATCACCACGACCGCCATCCGGCGGCGGTCGTGATAATTCTGCTCCCGCCGCGGCTGCAGAAATTCGCCAAACGTAACAGCGCCAACATTTTCCATAGCACCGAAATTAAATTCCGGCACTAACAATTGGTCGTATTTGGAAAACGGATAGGGGTAGGCGAAATAATTTTCGAAATAATCCAGCCCCTGACGCGTAACGCGAAACCACTCCTCCGCATTGACATATTGCGCATAACTTTTGCGCGCAAACAGGCGCAGAGGGATGCGAAAAGGCTCTGGTTCTTCCCACACCTGATATGGCCCCGCGTGCAAAGAAAATAGATAAGTGCTGAAAGCCTGGGTATCGGGGAAATACCAGCGCCGCCGGTTATTGCCGAGATCGACAATGCGATTTTCCCGCTCTGCGGTCACCACCGTCCAGGATGCAGGCACTTCGACGTCCAAGCGGAAACTGGCTTTCAAATCCGGCTGATCAAATCCCGGGAAAACTTTATTAAAACTCCATACTTCAAATTGGGTATATAAATAGCTGGAGCCGTCTTCCGTATCGCGGAACCAATGCAGGCCCTGGCCGTTGCGCACATAGGTGTGGCGATAGTGAATTTCCAGGCTCTGCCGGCCCACCGCCAGATCCTGCGCCGCCAGGGTAATAAAATTACCGTTGTAGTCTGCAGCGACTTTCTTACCATTAACCCGTACTGCAAGTACTTCGCCATCGACAAAATCCACCGTCAGCGGTTGGTTGGCGTTACTCAGATTAAAGTGGATACGCGCGGTGCCGGTAAATGGCGCATTGTCTTCCGGCAGGGAGAGGGAAAGCTGATAGGTAACCTGACTCACCCGCTCACTGCGCGCACTTGCCGCGCTCTTACTTAAGAACGGCGCATTTTCCCGCGCTTGCTGTGCTTTGCCGGCGTGCAGCGCACACCCGATGGACAGAAGTAACCCTACGACAAGGCCGATTCCCGCAAATAACCTATTCATATTTATGCTCCTTTTGGTTTGCGCGCCATAAACTCATTCTCCGGTGCGCTTGTCAAGCCACGTATGGCCACGATGGCACAGAGTTCTGCGACAGCTTTTTGATTAGCTTCCGGCCTTGGTCTAGTGTTAATGCAATAAGCAACGGAAGAACAGGTCGTGCGTTTTATGAATAAATTCATTCCATGCCTACTGCTCGCTGTGATTAGTCAGAGCGCATTTGCGGAACACGAAAACTATATCGGCCTCGGCGGCGCCTATGTGGAATATGACGATGGCCGCTCCGGCAGCGTTGATATGGGTGCGGTGGTGCTGAGTTTTGGCCGCGACTACAACGAAAAAGTCGCCTTTGAAACCCGTTTCGGTGCGAGCCTTACCCGGCGCAATTTCGACTCATCTACAATCGCGCCTGACGGCACTGTGGAAGCGCGACGCGATCTGGACTATTTAGCAGGGCTATATGTCAAATTAAGTCCCTTTGAATCCTTTATTTCGCCCTATGCTGTGGGGGGTTATTCCATTGCTCGAACGTCTTTGTCGTACCTGGACGTACATGAAACACAAAAAGAACACAGTATGAGCTTAGGTGTAGGTTTGGATCTTTGCGGTAGTGCCTATTGTGGGAAATTGGAGGCGATGCGTTATATCAATGATCGCGAGAATGTACTGGATGCATTTTCCGTCAGTCTTGCGTACCGCTATTAAATCGCCGCATTCCCTCGCGGCTTACCCTCAAATTTACGGCTGCATCATCCGCTTGTAGTCGTGAATAAATCGCTGCAACTTGGAATGTTTATCCAACAAACTTAATAAATGCCGTTTTTCCGGTCGTATATGAATATGACGGCGCAGGCAAATTCCAGCGAGCAACCCTACTACAGCAGCGCCCACCGCAGCTTTGGTCACCACGCTTTTGCGGTCATATTTCCACTGCGCGTTGATGCCTTTATCTGTTAAATAGTGACAGCCTTTGCCGTGGCGAAGATCGTTCGCAAAACCTTCCACCATATTGACGCGATCTGCCGCCAGCAATAACAGCCAATGCGCAAAGCGGCCTTCGCTGTATTTAAAGGCGCAACGGCGAATCATGCCGCTCAAACCGGTCGCCGGTGCGGAAGTGCCAAAAACCCGGGTGACATCCGGCCGCTCATTGGAATGCAAAATATGGCGATAGCCCGGTTGCTGCGGCGGGCGCTCCCAATTGGGAGTATTTCCCAGTGAACCGGTGCGGCGCCGCATGGGATAGGTAGGATCATTTTTTGGATCTGCATCCACACCCCAACCTTTGATGTGAGACATTTTTGCACTGAGTTTTTCCTTCAGTGACTGACCGTTGTTTTCGTACTCGTTCATGTTCACCTCCAGCAGCTCAGGTTATCAGCAGCGGTTTAATACAGCCGTCCAATTTGTCCGAGAATATGCGATACGCGTCGGAAATATCCTGCAAGGGAATGCGGTGCGTGATGATTTCCTTCGGATTCAGAACACCGTTTTGCACGTGTTCGATGAGGCGCGGCAAAAGACGTTTGACTGAGGTTTGATTGGCGCGAATGGTGATGCCTTTGTTCAGCACATTACCAATGGGAATCATATTTCCGGTGGGGCCATAGACGCCGACAATAGATACAACGCCACCTTTCTTCACCGAATTAATGGCCCATTGCAACGCCGTTGCCGAACCGGCCTGCAATAACATTTTGCGTCCTGTGATAGTTTGCATAGCGCTGCCGGCGGCTTCGGCACCGACGGCGTCAATGCAGACATCCGCCCCGAGGTGATCCGTAATTTTCTTAATAAATAACACAGGATCTTCCATAGATTCGAAGTTATACACTTCGCACTGCGCGTAGCGCTGGACAAATTCTAGACGATAATCCAGTTGGTCGATCACAATCACTCGTCCCGCGCCGAACAACCAGGCGCTCTTAGCCGCCATAATACCGACCGGACCGGCGCCAAACACAACGACAGTATCGCCAACCTGAATGCCGCCCATTTCCGCCGCCTGGTAACCGGTGGGAACCACATCGGTCAACAACACTGCGTCATCCAAATCCATGCCGGCGGGAATCACCGTTGGGCCGACATCCGCATAGGGAACACGGACATATTCCGCCTGTCCGCCATCGTAACCGCCGGCGGTATGGGAATAGCCAAAAATACCACCGACAGCAGTGGCTTCCGGATTGGATTCATGACAATTGCCGTACAAACCCTGCTGACAGAAAACGCAGCGGCCGCAAGCGATATTAAACGGCACCAGAACTTGATCGCCGACTTTTAAATTGCGAACGTCCGAGCCGATTTCTTCCACCACGCCGGTAAATTCGTGACCAAAGGTGGTGCCAACGCGAGTGTCCGGTACGTTGCCGTGGTAGAGGTGCAGATCCGATCCGCAAATGCAACTGCGCGTTACCCGCACTATGGCATCTTGCGGGTGCAGAATTTCCGGCATCGGCTTATGGCTCGCACGGACCCGACCGGGTCCTCGATAATTCATCGCCAACATAAAAAATCCCCTGTCGCATTTTGAATATTAAGCCCATTTAATGCTGCAGCAGCAGGACTGTAAGTTCGAAAATGCACACAGGGGATATTTCTATCCAAGCGAGAAGAAGCGGATATTTACCTCATTAATAATCGAATTTCTCTCCTGAAAGTGGCGGCGTAGTGGATGGTGAAACGCGTTTTTGCGTAGACTGTTCATAAGCGTAGGCGTAACCCAACAAACGCGGCTCGCTATATGCAGGACCGAAGAACGAAATGGTAACCGGCATTTTTTCTTTGGTAATTCCCGCTGGCACAATGACATCCGGAAATTGTGTGACATTGGCGATGCTGGACAAGGAAGGAGTCCGCGGACGCTCGACGATATTCGGCGTTTCCGGGTTGATCATTTCCGGTTGCGTCGGACGAGTTGGGTAAACCAAGGCATCCAGTTGATATTCTTCCAACAAACCCAACACCGCGCCTTGCACCGATTTCATACCGTGTTGTTTTGCGGAGGCGTAACTCAGGTTCGTAATCGGCGGTCGCTTGCCCAATTCGGAAAAGCGCGTAAAGACACTCGGGTGCGGAAAAAAATTACCTTTGGGTTTGGTGAGTTTTAAACCCTGCTCGCCCAATTCCGAAATGGTTTTGGGAAAACCGGGGCGCAGAGTGCCGAGATAATCCAGATAATTATCTTTCACCTCAGCCCGGATGGGATTCATCACCGTGTCGCGACTTTGCAGTGCAGCGGCGGGAAAATGCAGATCGTCGACCAGAATCGCACCTTGCGCCACCAGATCTTTCAATGCCTCGTTAAATACGCGATCGACTTCCGGATCTGTGCCGGCAAAATCGCGAATCACCCCCAAGCGCGCACCTTTTAATGAATCAGTTTTCAAAAATGGCGTGTAATCTTTGAAAAACAAACCGGCACTGGTGCTGGTGAGCGGATCTTTGGAATCCACACCGGTCATCACACCGAGGGCCACCGCTGCGTCATAAACCGTGCGAGCCATAGGGCCACCGG
Organism: Pseudomonadota bacterium; assembly: GCA_023416875.1. GTDB lineage: Bacteria > Pseudomonadota > Gammaproteobacteria > Pseudomonadales > Cellvibrionaceae > UBA5868. The sequence continues at coordinate 340 of JAEZGT010000002.1, read as the reverse complement.
TATCAAAGGTTAGTACGCAGGGCATTATGCCAGTGCGGGAGATAAGGCCGTTGGTTGGTTTAATGCCGACCACGCCGTTGGCGAAAGACGGGCCGCGAATGGAACCGCCGGTATCCGAGCCCAGCCCCACGGGCGCAAACCAGGCCGCAAGTCCTGAACCCGTGCCACCGGAAGAGCCGGAGGGGATACGCCTCGGATCGTGCGCATTGCGCGTCTGCCCACCGCGGGAACTGTAACCTACGCCGCCGTGGGCAAACTCGTCCATATTTACTTTGGCGAGAACAATGGCACCGGCCTCGCGCAATTGTTTAATGCTGGGCGCATCCTCGAAGGGAACGGA
>JAEZGT010000303.1 GCA_023416875.1 Pseudomonadota bacterium | reverse complement strand
CACAATGTATTTCACATCAGTTTTCAAACTGTCGATCTTCACGGTTCGGTGCCGATTGCTGATTTCCCAAACATCCAGCGTAGGATCACTCCAGTACTCCACTCGCGATGTAGTGGGTTTGGCCACTTCGCATTGAAATTCCGTAAAAGAGGACTGGTAGTCACCGTCAAAACATAAACCACCCTGGCAGCTAGCATTAAAGCAACCGGAGCCGCTGCAGATAGGAGTGGTAAACAAATGCTCGCGGGATGGTGGGCTGTCCGCGAGATTTTTCTCGACTATCGCCAATGCCGCCTCTGCCGCTTCGAACGCCACACCGCGATCGCGCTGGCTGGCGGCGAGTTTTAATTCGGTATTGGAAGACTGCATGCCCGTCACCCCCAACAGAGTGACTATGGCGAGAATAATCAAACTGACAATCAACGCTGTGCCGCGCTCACGTCGACTGCCAGAAAAAACCGGATATTGTCGATTCATTTCAATTACCCCCGGTTGCGGATACGAAAACTGGCGTTCACCAACTGACGCATGTAGCGATCGTTGTAATCCGTTCCAGCTAGAGTTTTGCTTTCAGATACCGGCAATACTGCCGCTTGCGAACGAAATACCAGGCTGATTTTTACACTCAGCACCTTGCCCCATTCGGCATCACTGATTTCACTCGCCTTGCGCGCTTGATCAACATTGCCGTCGCCATTTGAGTCCAACTCATAAATGATTTTCATATTTTCCACGCCGAGTGCGACTTCCTCAGAAGTGGTTCCCGGTGTGCCATTGGCATTGAATATTTGCCGGCGCAGCGCAGGTACGCCCGGCATAACATCCGACTCGCCGATGTAATACGCGTGCGAGACAAATTCCATTAATTTGGAACCGGAAACATAGCCTCCGGCCACTACGCTATAACCACCGCAGTAGGCACCCGTGCAGGTGGGCAGACAAGAAAGATTGCCTTTGATCACGCTGGTGCAATTTCCTGTACCTGATAGCTCGTGACGAACAACCTGTGCCGGCACAGTCGCCGGGCCGCTGATTTGAAATAAACCGACATTGCGGCAGCTGGCATCGGACACCATCAAGGTGCTGCCGACGGTGTAATTATGTTGATCCCACAAATTGATGGTTGCTGTCGTGCTGTCATGGGATTTGATATTCAGCTCGCGCTCTCCCGCCCGACGGATGACCAAAGCGTCAGTGTCGGCGATGGCTTTATCTTTGAAATCTTCCGGAAAATCCGCTGTGGCGGAACCCCACTCAAAACCGCGCAAACCGTCCAGAGAAACATACACGCGCAATTTTTCGTCCAGCAGACTTTTATTGATGGCATCCGCTTTTTCCACGGTCTGCAAGGCCGCGCAGCCGAGATAACCCGCCATGCGAATATCCTTGCCCATTAAATCCAACGCGTAACGCGCATTGGCTTGAATAAAGGACACTTCATCCTGATCGAGAAAACTGCGTTTACTGGACACCACCACTTGAATTGAACCCGCAATCACTGCCATACCAATGATCAAGGAAATCAATAACTCAACAACGGAAAGACCGCGCTGGGCGGTGCGATGGGAAAAACGGAAGTGCATGATTTAGATCTCCGTCATGAGCACATATTCAGCGAGCTCAGGCTCGGTTTTGTTTGCCCTGTCCGGGGCGCTGCGGGTGTCATCAAACTGCACGATGATCGCGTAGAAATCGCCAACTCGTTGCACCGAGGCTTTGCCGGAAACCAAGGTCGCTTCCACGCTGGTGCGCCAGTTTTTCAAATTAAAATCGCGTAATTCGGTGGCGGAACAGGTGACGCCGCTCGCGCTGCAATCTTTGCTTGCGGCCGGTGCGGATTCATCGAGCCCGATTAAATAGGCGTGCGCGATTCCGGGAGTGGAGCGCATGTTTTCCAGAATTTGATTAGCGAGATAAGCCGCTTGGGAATAGTAATAAGCGCTCTGGCTGAACTGCATGGATTTCACCTGCATGGACAGCACGCCGAGCATGCCCACCGCCAGTACAAAAAGCGCGACCACGACTTCAATAAGAGAGGAACCGACTTCTTTGTGGCTCAAACGGTTCATAAATCACCTTTACACTTGTTGGCAGCGGAAAGAAGGGTGTTCCTCCGCGACGGTGTTTTTACCGACGCGGACGCGACCGCTGCGCTCGAGAAAAATCGCAGCTCCGGCAGCGCTGTCGCTCGCGCAGGTCATAGCAGTCAAACGCTGGCTCGCGGCGTTGAAACCGCGAGAATCAAAACTGATGGCGGCCACCGCATGAAGATCTTCATCGATGACCTTTAATTCGGAGCGTGCGTCGGCGACATCAATGTGCTGAATAATGTCTGCCTCAGGCACTGTCTGGCCTGGCGCCTTGGGCTGCGCGCTTTGGTACACCAGCCAGCCGTTGCCCCAATCGGAGGAACAGGTTTCCCCGTCCGCGCTACCGCAGAGATAAACCGCGACGCCCGTACCCACCGCACGCTCGCGAGCCACCGCCAGGGATTCGGCAAAGGTCTGCTGCAAATCGGCGGCGGTATGGTTGCTCTGGAAATCCTTAAGCAAAGGCATGCTCGCCATCGCCAACACACCACTCACCACCACCACGGAAAATAATTCCAACATGGTGAAACCGAACTGGCGGGATTTACCTTTGCTCATTGTGCTGATCTCTTGTTTGCGATGGTTGAAATGCATGGCGGGAAGGACAGATCGCTATAAAGCGGAGCCCGCCAAATAACACTAGAGCAGCACCCAGAGGCGTTCCACGGCAATGGACCAGCGGGCCGAACGAGCGACGGACGCAATAAGCAGGCACTCGCTTAATAGCAATGAGATATAAGAAGGTTTTTGATAGACGGGATTAAAAGAACTTATTTAGGTAGGTACGTACTTATCGGCACTCAATAGCGAAAAGTTTTAAGGGTAATTTGCAAAGCAAATCAACAAGTTAATGTGACAAACATCACAAAAATTGGGGTGACGGAAGAGTTCCCTAAACCTAATACAAGCGCCGGACTTCCGCCGCGATAATCCCTACCGCACGCTGCAACACCTCTGGTGACTGGCAATAAGTCAGGCGCAAACATTCCCGTCCGTGACTCCAGCTATTCTCCCAGCCGAAAAAGAAAGATTCTCCAGCCATTACCAGAACGCCCTGCTTTTTCAGATTTTCGTAAAGCGCCTGACTGCCACCGGGCAGATTTTCCAGCCACAGCCAAATAAAAAACGCCCCTTCCGGTTCGTGGATGCGATAGGGAAATCCGTGCAGAGCCTTATCGAGCAGATCCACCAGAAGATCGCGACGGGTGCGATAAAAATCGGGCAGGACCTCGCCACCGAGGTGGGCGAGATCGCCACTGGCGATCAGCCGCTCCAACAGGGCCGGGCCAAGGTTGCCATTGGCCAGACTCATGATGGTATTGGCGCGGGAGACATAGCGAATCACCTCCTCGTCCGCCACAACAATTGCCGTGCGCACTCCCGGCAAGCCGAGTTTGGACAAGCTCAACACGTGCACGGCGCCCCACCGCCAGGGATTGTCACAGGCTTGATAGACAATGCCCGGAAACGGCGAGCCATAGGCGAGATCCACCAGCAGCGGTACGTCTGCCTGACGCGCCACGGCCAGCAACTGCTCCATTTCTGCGGTGGTAAGCAAGTTGCCCGAGGGATTGGTCGGGCGCGAAACGCAGATTGCGCCCACGCCCTC
>JAEZGT010000211.1 GCA_023416875.1 Pseudomonadota bacterium | reverse complement strand
GTGGTACGCTTGGCAGAAGCAAAATCGCGGCGCGCCAACCTTCGGCGTTATGCAAGACGCGTTTATTCATTTTTTGCAAAATCATGATCAGGTTGCAAATACTGGCGACGGTACCCGCCCCGATGCCATGGCGCCCCCGGGGTTGTATCGCGCATTTACCGCGCTGCTGTTGCTCGGCCCGGCGACGCCGATGTTATTTCAGGGGCAGGAGTTTGGGGCGTCCTCACCATTTTGTTATTTTGCTGATCATCAGGGGGATCTGGCCGAGCTGGTAGCGAAAGGCCGTCGGGAATTTCTTTACCAGTTTCCGTCTCTCGCTTCACCGGAAATACAGGGCAAGCTCAGCCGCCCCGACGACATTAATACCTTCAACCGCAGCAAACTCGATTTCAGCGAGCGGATTGCTCATGCGCATACCTACCAACTGCACCGCGATTTGTTGCGCTTGCGGCGGGAAGATCCGGTGTTTTCCCATAAGCAAATTCTGGCGATTGACGGCGCGGTATTATCGGAAAAAGCCTTTCTATTACGCTTTTTCTCCCGCACCGGAACTGATGATCGGCTGTTACTGATTAACATGGGAATCGATTTGTCGTTGACACCAATTCCCGAACCATTATTGGCGCCACATCACGGTGATACCTGGCAATTATTGTGGTCGAGCGAACATCCGGACTATGGTGGCCACGGTATAGTCGGCTGGCGTATGGATGATAAATGCCTGCTGCCAGGATGTTCCGCGCTCGTGTTGAGCCCGGGAAAAGCCGCCAAGCCAGGTCCCATCATAGATACCACCTCGGCACGTAATAAAAACGAGTAAATAAAAAACTATGGCTGCTGGAGGAGTTGCAATGTCCGAAGTTGTATTGCGCCAAGTCTCATGGCTGGAAGTTCAGGATGATGAACTTGCTCTGACCGAGGAATGGCTGGTCACCAATGGCCTGGGGGGATTTTCCTCCGGCACTCTTTCAGGAATAGCAACGCGCCGCTACCACGGCCTCCTGGTCGCGGCGCTACCTGCGCCCCTGGGGCGCACGGTTATGCTCAGTCATTTGCAGGAAACTCTGGTTTTTGCCGATGGCGACGTCGTAAATTTATCCGAGCGGGAGATGAGCGGGGCGCGACCGGAATTTAATGCTCTTAGCCGTCTGAAATCATTTCAGCTCGAAATGGGCTTACCGGTATGGCGTTACGAAATCAAAGGACTGGTGCTGGAAAAGCGACTGTTTATGCCGTACCAGCAAAATACCGTGCACGTCTGTTATCGCGTTATTTCCGCCACTGAACCAGTGCGATTGGAATTGCGTCCCGCCTTACACTATCGCGCATTGGAAGCGGCGGTGGATGAAACTCCGGTCGCCGCCACGGATTATGTGCTGAGCGTGCGCGAGGATTTTTTCAAATTGACCGGCGGCAATTTTCCGCCGCTCTATCTTAAAACTCACGGAGGCGAGGCAACGTTTACCATCGACCGGCGGCGCTGCGACGATATTTTTTATCGTTTGGAATCTTTCCGAGGATACGCAGCAGTGGGGCAGTACTGGAGCCCCGGCTCCTTTGCGATGACGCTGGGTACAACGGGCGAATTGACCTTCACCTGCTCAACGGAAAAACCCGAGACTCTGCGCTTGGTCTCTCCGGAAGAAGCCTATGAATTGGAAGCCAAGCGGCGCTTTCAATTACTGGCGATAGCGGAAACGCCAGTCGATGCCGGTATGCCGGCTGAGCTTGTTCTGGCGGCGGATCAATTTATTGTCACTCCCGCTGGTCGCGCTGAAGAGGCGGCCCGGGCGAGGGCGAGCGGCGAGGAAGTCAAAACCATCATCGCAGGCTATCACTGGTTCACCGATTGGGGTCGCGACACCATGATCAGCCTGGAAGGTTTGACCCTGTCCACCGGCCGTCATCATGAAGCGCGCTATATCCTGCGCACCTTCGCCAATTACGTAAAATCCGGCTTGATTCCCAACATGTTTCCGGAGCACGACAAAACCGGTCTTTATCACACCGCAGACGCCACCCTCTGGTTCTTCCACGCGCTGTCGCGTTATTACCGCGTCACTGGCGATCGCGAGACGCTCAAAACCATTCTGCCCAAACTGATTTCAATCGTTGAACACCACCTGCACGGCACCCTGTTCAATATCGGTGTCGACCCGGAGGATGGCCTACTGCGCCAAGGCGAGGAGGGCTATCAGCTGACCTGGATGGACGCCAAGGTGGGCGACTGGGTGGTTACGCCCCGGCGCGGCAAAGCGGTGGAGCTTAACGCGCTCTGGTACAACGCGCTCTGCACCTTGGCGGCGTGGCTGGATGAGGAAGACGCGGCACAGGCGGAGCGGTTGCGCGAGCATGCCCGGCGCGCCCGCAAATCCTTCAATCGCCGTTTCTGGTATGAGGAGGGCGGCTATCTATACGACGTGATCGATGGTCCTTCCGGCTCCGATAAGTCCTGTCGCCCCAATCAGGTGTTTGCGATCTCTCTCGATTACCCCATTTTGGACGCGGAGCGCTGGGATTCCGTGATGGCAGTGGTGGAGCAACGTCTGCTGACGCCGGTGGGATTGCGCTCGCTGTCCCAGGAGCACGTGGATTACAAAGCATCCTACAAAGGTGATTTGTGGACCCGGGATGCGGCATACCATCAGGGCACGGTGTGGGCGTGGTTGATTGGTCCGTTTATCGATGCCTGGCTGAAAGTCCACCCGGGAGAGCTGGCCCAAGCTCGCCAATATCTCGATGGCTTCGAACGCCATCTGGGCGAGGCCGGTTTAGGCTCCATCAGTGAGATATTCGATGCTGAATCGCCGTTTACGCCGCGCGGCTGCATTGCCCAGGCGTGGAGTGTGGCGGAGGTTCTGCGCTGCTGGAAGCAGTGCACAGCGTCCGGTCAGGACGCCGGCTGAGGGTTTGATGCCGCCTGTTGCGGCAATTCGTAACCGTCTGTCAAAGCCTCAAGAAATGCAATCAATGCGTTGATCTCTTCTTCGGTGAGGTTGAGCTTGGCCGTCAACATATGGCTTTTGGTTTCGGGAAAACTCGCCGGCCCCCAGCGTTTCCTGTCTTCCACATCGTTGTAATAATCGATCACCTCGCGCAGGGTTTTAAAAACACCGTTGTGCATATAAGGCGCGGTCTTGGTGATGTTGCGCATGGTTGGCGTTTTGAAGCGACCCTGGGCCAGTTTTTTCTCGTCGGCGTTTAATTTTGGATTGGCCGCCGCGCCTATATCTGCAATGCCATTGTTCAGCGCGATATTCGGCGGGGTGAGAATATTGTGATAGCTGAAAGAGCTGAACAGCTGTTTGTTGTCGCCCCAACCGGCGTGGCAATCCAGGCAGGCCGCTTTGCCATCAAACAAGCGGCGGCCGAGTTTTTCCTGTTCGGTTAATTCCACTAGGCCGCGCTGGGCGTAATCAAATTTGGACGTGAAAGGCGCAAAGGTGTCCGTCATCTGAAAAGCCAGCAACGCATCCGCTGCGGCGTTCAAAAGATTTTCGT
>JAEZGT010000196.1 GCA_023416875.1 Pseudomonadota bacterium | reverse complement strand
GTGGCAATAATGCTGTAGTTGGCGCCGTCGAAGATCGCCTGCTGCAGGGACAGCAATTGCTGGATTCTGGCCTCCGCCTGTTTGCGTTCGGTGATATCGCGGACGCAGGCGACCAGGTAGGGGATCTGATCGAGTTCAATGCGCGTGAGCGACACCTCGCTGTCGAACTCGGAGCCGTCAAAGCGGCGCTGGCGCCACTCAAACTGCTGGGGTATGCCATCCAACGCCGGCTGCACATAGCGGCGTGCTTTGGCGACGGAAAGGGCGCCGTCCCTTTGATATTCGGCCCAGAAGCGTTTGGGGGGGTAGCGGGCGAACTCTTCGAAAGAGCAGTCGTAGAGTTTCAGCGAGGCGTTGTTGCACTCCACCATGCGATTGTTTTGCAGGACAAAAATCGCATCAGTGGTGGAGTTAAAGACTTTGCGATAGCGCTCCTCGGTGCGGTAGAGGGCGTGTACAGCGAGAAGCTGGGTGAGCAGATCGGCGATGGACATGGCGTAGTTCTGCTCCATCGCCGACCAGATGCGCGGCGGCCCCACGTGCTCGATACAGAGCACACCTATGGTTTTGCCCACCTGTCGCAAGGTGGCATCGAGCAGGCTGGTGATACCCAAAGGCTCAAAATAAGCGGCGCGAAAGCTTGCCGTCTCCGGCGCGGTGAGCGCATCGGGAATGGCCAGAACCCGACCATTAAGCATGGCGGCGAAGTAGGGGCCGTGGTCGTGAACGAAAATTTCCAGTGCTGGTTCGTGCACACCATGTTGGCCATCCCTGAGCAGCTGGCAATAAAGGCGGTCAGCGCCGCTGAAGCGCCAGAGCCCCACTCGCTGAACCTGCAGGTGCTCCGCGCAGTGGTTCAGCACAGTCCGCAGGCTCGTATCTACGTCCCCCTGCCAGAGGCTCTCCTCTTTCAGCAGTTGGATGTAGGCGTTGTGCAGGGACTTGCCCGGCGATGGCCGATGCTGTGGCTGTTCGGTCATGAAAATATGGTTTTGGCTCGCGATTGCATAAAGCGTAGCCCAGAGTCACCTGTTCCGCCGCGTTTTACGGCGCAAACCTCCCGACCCGTGGATGAAAACTACTCAGTTACTCTATCAACGGATAAACAACAAACTCCGCACTTTGCGCTTGTGCGCCATCAGGCGGCTTGTACAATAGCCGCCTTTCCACGCCCCTCGACGGAATTTATGGTGTCGCCCGCCTATTTAGTCTCCGCAGATTTCACCTGATCGCCCATGAGTATCAGCGGCGCGTACAACATTACGGAGGATCTGTTTGAGCAGATCGCCGTCGCGCTGGAAACAAAAGGGTGGTTGGTTTTGCCGAATGGACTGCCGGCTGCAATGCGGAATTGTTTGCAACAGCTTAACGAGCGCTCCGGCGCTGACTTTCGTGCGGCGGGTGTAGGTCGGGGTCAGGAGCAGAACCACAACCGGGCATTGCGCCGTGACCGGATCGCCTGGATCGATGACGCGGATCCATTGGCGGCGCCCTGGCACAGCTGGACCAACGATCTGCGGCTTTATTTGAATCGGCGGCTGTTTCTCGGCCTGTTTTCCTTCGAGAGCCATTTGGCGGTGTATCACCCGGGGGATTTTTACCGTACCCATCTGGACGCCTTTCGCGGTGAGTCCAACCGGCGCTTATCCTTGGTTACTTATTTGAATCCGGATTGGCAGCCTGGACAGGGAGGAGAGCTGATGATCTACCATCCGCAAACCGGCGCACCTTTGCAAAAGGTGGCGCCGGTTTTAGGTACTCTCGTCGTTTTCCTCAGTGAGGAGTTTCCTCACGAAGTTCTCCCCGCCTTGCGGGAGCGCCATAGCGTCGCAGGATGGTTCCGGGTCAACGGGTCCATTCTTGGCCAAGTAGATCCGCCGAACTAAATCTTACCGGTTAAAAAACAGACATGGATTCGCTTTGTCTGTATAATCCGGCCCCCTTTTATCCCCGGCACACGATGTTTCCATCCTTGCCTTTTTGTACAGGATTCGCCCATGACCCAAACCAGCCCAAATTTTGAACAACTGGGGCTTTCCCAACCTTTGCTGCAAGCGCTGCAGCAGGTCGGCTATGAAACACCTTCGCCGATCCAGGCCATGGGAATTCCACCACTGCTCAAAGGGCGGGATGTATTGGGGCAGGCGCAGACGGGCACGGGTAAAACTGCCGCATTTGCTCTGCCGATTCTGCAACAGCTGGATTTGCGTCAACGCCACCCGCAGGTTCTGGTGCTGGCGCCGACTCGCGAGCTGGCTATTCAAGTGGCGGAAGCGTTTCAGACCTATGCGCATTTCCTCCAGGACTTTCATATTCTGCCCATCTACGGTGGTCAGGCTTACGACAAACAAATTCAAGCGCTCAAGCGCGGTGTGCATGTGATAGTAGGGACACCAGGGCGGGTGATGGATCACATGCGCAAGGGCACGCTGAAGCTCGATCGCATCAAACACCTTGTTCTGGATGAAGCAGACGAAATGCTGCGCATGGGATTTATCGACGACGTGGAGTGGATCCTCAGCCACGCCCCCAGCAATCGTCAGATCGCGCTGTTTTCCGCGACCATGCCCAAGGCCATCGCGAAAGTGGCCAACACGTATCTCAACAATCCTGAGCACGTCAAAATCGAGGTGAAAACCACCACCGCAGAAACCATCCGCCAGCGCTACTGGCCGGTGAGCGGGCTGCACAAGCTCGATGCGATCACCCGCATCCTGGAGGTGGAATCCTTTGATGCCATGATTATTTTCGTGCGCACCAAAACGACCACCGTCGAGCTGGCGGAAAAGCTCGAGGCGCGCGGTTACAGCGCTGCCGCGCTCAACGGGGACATTCCGCAAAATGTCCGCGAACGCACGGTCGACAAATTGAAGAATGGGCAGATCGACATACTCGTGGCCACTGACGTGGCGGCGCGGGGGCTGGATGTGGATCGCATCAGCCATGTTCTCAATTACGACATCCCTTACGACACCGAGGCTTATGTTCACCGCATCGGCCGCACCGGCCGTGCGGGGCGCACTGGTGAGGCCATCCTGTTTGTCGCCAAACGCGAAGTGCGCATGCTCCAGGCCATCGAAAAAGCGACTGGCCAGCCGATCCAGCCGATGAAGTTGCCCTCCGCGTCGGATATTAATGAGCAGCGGGTGATTCGCTTTAAGCACAAAATCCAGGAAACGCTGGCAGCCGAGGACCTGGGTTTTTATCAATCC
>JAEZGT010000177.1 GCA_023416875.1 Pseudomonadota bacterium | reverse complement strand
TCCCACACGTTCTTGTTGTCCGTGTGAAATATGTGCGGGCCGTATTTGTGGATCAGAATATTGTTATCGTCTTTGAGGTCATAGCAGTTGCCGCCGATGTGGTTGCGTTTCTCAATCAACAACACCTTCTTGTCCAGCTGAGAAGCTATTCTCTCAGCCAGGACGGAACCGGCATAACCCGCGCCAATAATCACATACTCAAACGTCATTTGTTACTTTCTCCCTTTGCTCCGTCGGAACTCACTGCTTAACCTGAATACGATCTCAGAAGGGGGCGAATGCTACACCGTGACAACGGCTTTTCCTATGGGTTTGGTCAAAGATTGCTCAAACGGTTGTTTTGGTTTGGGGGAAGGACCGCCACGGACGCGCTCGCACCCAGGCTCGCCCTGAGCCTCTTGTACAAATCCTTTTATCGCGCGAGACTGCTCGTCTTGATACATCTAAGGACAACTCTATGCGCCCTAATACCCACTCAATTGTGATTGGATATATCGCCTGGATCTTCGGATTTATGGGTGCCCATCGCTTTTACTATGGCAAACGAGTCACTGGCACCATTTGGTTTTTTACATTGGGGTTGCTGTTTATCGGTTGGATTATTGATCTGTTTTTAATCCCCTCGATGGACCGCGAAGCGGACATGCGTTATGAGCCGGGCCAATATGACTATAGCCTTGCATGGATCCTGTTAACGTTTCTTGGGGTTTTCGGCGTCCATCGCATGTATTTGGGCAAATGGATTACCGGCATTCTTTACCTTTTGACGGGGGGCCTATTTTTTATTGGCTGGCTGTATGATTTGTGGACTCTGAATTCTCAAATCTCCGAGCGTAACCGGGAGACCGGGCGCTAATATGTAATGGCGGCGCCCCGATGCGCCGCCGTTCATTCTTCTTCAGACCAACTTATTTTCTGCCGGCCATTTCGCGAGAGCTCAACCAATTGCTTAGCGCCGTAGGGAATATGGTTATATTCATTTTTTCTGCACTACAAACAGTTAGCTCACCCCTTTCAAATTTCTTCATAAGCTTTCCAGTTTTTCTTCGTTCAGCAATCGTGTCTCCGTTGGTAGATTGGCAGCCATTCCAAACCCCTATCTCATCTGGAGGCAGACGTGACCATCAAGGCAATCAATGCCCGTAATCAGTTTCAAGGCATCGTTAAGCACATCAAGCGTGGCGATGTGGTATCCGAAGTCGAGGTGGACATCGGCCACCAGGCTCGCATCACATCCATCGTTTCAACCACATCGGTCGATGAGCTCGGATTGAAGCCCGGTAGCACTGTCATCGCATTGTTTAAGTCCACGGAGGTTGCGCTGGCCAGCTTTGCTCCGGCCTGAAGGCATTTTTACTCCGATAGTGGGAGATCGTTATGAGTTACAGAGTTCTGGTGGTTCCCGGCTTTCATGGCAGCGGTGAGGCGCATTGGCAGACTTGGCTGCAGGACCAATTGCCGAACGCTAAAAGGGTAGAGCGGATCGATTGGGAAATGCCGGTCGTCAAAGCGTGGGCCAAGGCGATCACGCGCGCGCTGGATGAAGACACTGCGCCTACGGTGATCGTTGCCCACAGTTTTGGCTGCCTCGCTAGTGCCCTGGCCATCGCAAACCGCCCGAACCTGGATTTGGCTGCGGTATTCGTCGCTCCGGCGCAACCGGAGCGCTTCGCTCCCTTTGGTGTGCGCGACGATCTCTCGCTGCCCAGCATTGCCCAGTATCTGCCGGATGGGCCGTTGAACGTGCCCGGCATTTTGGTTGGCAGCCAGAACGATCCCTGGATGAAGCTGCAGCATGCCTATGCCTGGGCGCGCCGCTGGAATTTGATTTTTCACGATGCGGGGGCGGTCGGTCATATCAACGTGGATTCCGGCTTTGGCCCCTGGCCTTGGATTCGCGGTGTGGTGGAATCCGTTGGCGACACTCTTGCTCAGCGCGGCGATGTTCAGGGCACGTCGCGAATTCTCCCTTTTCACAGGTCGATCGCGCCGTTGACTTCACGCGATCTTTTGTTTTACGCATAACTGTCTTTTACGCATATAAAGAAGGTATACGCAATGAGTTTACGTTTAGGCGACACCGCTCCCGATTTTGTACAGACCTCTACTGAAGGCACGATTCACTTTCATCAATGGCTAGGGGATTCTTGGGGGGTTTTGTTTTCTCACCCTGCGGACTTCACCCCGGTTTGCACCACGGAGTTGGGGCTGACCGCCAAGTTGAAAGATGAGTTTGCCAAGCGCAACACCAAAGCGATTGCCCTGTCCGTTGATCCCGTGGATTCCCACCATCGCTGGATTGGCGATATCGAGGAGACACAGAATGCTCGCGTTAATTTCCCCATCATTGCCGACGCCGACCGCAAGGTCTCCGAGTTGTACGACATGATTCATCCGAACGCTAATACCACATTAACCGTGCGTTCATTGTTTATCGTCGACCCGGCGAAAAAAATTCGCTTAATCATTACCTACCCGGCGAGCACGGGCAGAAACTTTGATGAGGTGTTGCGCGTATTGGATTCTCTGCAATTGACTGACAATGAAAAAGTCGCCACGCCGGGCAACTGGCGCCCAGGTGATGAAGTGGTGATCGTGCCTTCCCTGCAAGATGCCGAAGAAATTCAGCGCCGCTTCCCACAGGGCTTTCGCGCACCCAAACCTTACTTGCGTTTAACTCGTTTGCAGAAGTCCTAACGGTGTGCCAGCTCTTTGCCCTGACCAGTCGCCAACCGGTCTCACCGGATTTTTCCCTGCGCGGCTTTTTTCAGCGCGGCGGCGAAACGGGCGATCACAGCGACGGGTGGGGGCTGGCATTATTCCGCGATGGGCAGCTGCAATTGCAAACCCATATCAGCGCCGCACACCGTTGTCATAAGGCGACTGCACTGTTGCAAACCAAACCGCGCGCGACCACGGTGGTAGCGCATATCCGCAAAGCGACTGCTGGCGCTGTTGCGCCGCAGAATTCCCATCCTTTCACCCGCACCCTGTGGGGCGAGACATGGGCTTTCGCTCACAACGGCCATTTAAAAAATTTTTACCCGGCCATCGCGACAGACGACACTCCAAAAGGTGAAACCGACAGCGAACTCGCGTTTTGCTATATCGTCAGCCAGCTTTCCAGCACCTTCAGCGCCAAGCCGCCGCTGCATTTATTGGTGGATTTTCTGCGTTCGTTAAGTGCGGATATTGCTCACCACGGCACGTTTAATTATCTGCTGAGCAACGGTACGCAATTGGTCGCCCATTGCAGTACTGAGCTGTATTGGACTCATCGTCGTTTTCCGTTCGGCAAAATCGAATTGGTGGATCTCGACATGTCGATTGATCTTAGCGAGTTCAATGACGTGGATGAATCCATGTATGTTGTCGCAACAAAGCCGTTGACCCGCGGCGAGGCCTGGTGCCCCATGGGG
>JAEZGT010000143.1 GCA_023416875.1 Pseudomonadota bacterium | reverse complement strand
GGTTTTTTCCACCGGTTTGACTAAGTAATCGGAAGCCCCCTTGCGCATGCAGCGCACGGCCACTTCAATCTCGTTGGCCGCAGTCATGATCATCACCGGAATGTCCGGATGCGCCTGGGTAATGTGTTCGAGCAGACCTTCACCGCTGATATGCGGCATATTCAAATCCAGCAACGCCGCGCTCACCGGATGTTCGGCTAGGTAGGGCATCACATCGCGGCTGTCACTGAGCGTTACGACGTTGGCAATGCCGGCGGTGCGCAGAGCGAGAGCGGTGCTACGGAGGATTTGGGCTTCGTCGTCGACGAGCAGTACGGGTAGGGTGTCGGTCACTTCGGTCACAAAATAAGCTCGCGTTATGGCTGCGCGACCGGATTCGCTAGGAGTCGAACATGTCGGTCGTCAGCGCGGTTTTTGGCATTGTTGGCGCAAACGCTGTGTGGCACCGCGGGAGAAATGTGACGGTATTAATCCTCGGCAGCAAATTTTGCGCCACCGCATTTGTTCTATAGGCGCCACTATTCCTGCATTTAATGTTTAGCTGGATTGTGAGGAGGTGCGACTTTTTTTGCGATCAGATTCCTCAGCACCACCAAATTTATATCGGCCACGGCTGAAAATTGCGACATAAAAAGCTTTTTTTCCTTTGTTGCCATAGCAAATTTTGTCTCAGGGGGATGAATTGCGCGGAGTCTTTCCGGAAGTGTGCACCGGCAGGGATATCCGCATGGTGGTTCCTGCATTGGGTGGCGAAATCACCTCTAATTGACCACCGTGTTCGCGAATCAGTCGGAACGAGATCGGCAGGCCGAGACCCGTGCCGCCGCGTTCCTGTTTGGTGGTGAAAAACGGGTCGAAGATATGCCGCAGGTTTTCCGTCGATATGCCGCCGCCGTTATCAATTACCTCGCAAATAACCTGATTGCCTTCTGACGCGGTGCGCACCAGGACGCGGCCACTGTCACTGTCCACTGCATCCAAGGCATTGGTCACCAAGTTAATCAGCACCTGCTCCAGTTGCTGGGAATCACCGAGAATCGCCGGCAGATCTGGCGCCAATTCATATTCCAGCGCGATACGGCGTTTATCCAATGTGGAACTGAGCAGCGTGCGGGTTTTATCGATGACATGATTGAGGTTCAGCGGCAGCATTTCTGCGTTGTCCCGCGGGCGCGAGAAGTTTTTCAGATCTTTGACAATGCGGTCGATGCGCCGGGTTGAGGCTTTGATGTCAGCCAGTAACTCAGGAGTGGTGGCGATAATCTCGTTGATAGGCATGCCGTTGAATTCGATTTCGTCGCGCTCGTTGCCAAGGTATTCGTCCAATAAACCAAGCAGATTGTGGGTGAAGGTTTCCAGCAATTCCGCATTCATTTGAATCAGATGATTGGGATTGTTGATCTCATGGGCCACCCCCGCGACCATGGTGCCGAGGGACGCCAGCTTGTCGGCGCGCAACAATTGTTTCTGCTGCTGGGCGGAGGTCAGCTCCGCGAGTTTCTGATCCGTAATGTCCATCGCGATGCCGAACACTCTTTGGATGTCCCTGCCGCCCGCGTAGAAACGTGTCACCGTGCCGCGCATGTAGCGCAATTGACCGTCGCGACGAATGATGCGGTATTCATGGGTTAGCGTCCGCTGCGTGAGTTCACTGAAGATCTGATGAATCCGCTCGCGGTCATCGGGGTGCACCTGCTGGAAAAAATCCTGCAAGGTGGGCTGAAAAGACTGGGGAGGGTGGCCGAACAGGCGGAAAAATTCGTCGCTGCAGCTGAGGATTTGGGTGCTCTGGTCGAGGATCCAATGGCCGAGGTGAGCAATCGCCTGGGCCTCCGCCATGCGCGCCTCGCTCTCGATGAGCGCCTGCTGGCTGCGTTTGCGATCCTCCTCCGCGCGGCGCCGGTCGGTAATGTCCATGATGATGCCGAAGGTGGCGGTTACCAGTCCCCCGACGATGTTTTTGCGCGCTATGGCTTGCACGTGGCGCTCTTCGCCGTTCGGCCAGATGATGCGATGCTCCGCGCCCACTGCGTCCATTTTGGGGTCGGACAGGGCCTTGATGATGTAGCTGCGATCATCCGGGTGAATACGTGCAATAAGGCCGGACCAGGTGGGCTGTCCCTGCAGCGGATCAAGCCCGTAAATGCGGGCGAACTCGTCGCTCACCTGCAGCGCCTCCGTGTCAGTGTTGTACACCCAATGGCCCATATGGGCTAACGCCTGCGCCTCGGCGAGGCGCGCCTGACTCAGGCTGAGTTGTTGCTCACGTTGCTCCAGCTGGCGCTGTGCGGTCACCCGCTGGGTGATTTCGATGGCGATCCCCCAGATGGTTTTGATATAGCCGTCGGCGATCAGGCAGGTCAGGCTGTTGGAGAAAAAACGCTCGTTGCCGTCAGCGCCAGTGAAGTGGCTGATCAGATCTTTGACCCTGTAGTGCCGATCCACCAATTCCTGCCAGATGGTTTCGTGGAGAAACGGCAATTTGTGCCATTCGGCACCGATTACCTCGTGCCGACTTTGCCCGGGTGTCAGGCCGGCGGCGGCGTCGTTGATTTCGGCCAGCACCGCGTAGCGGGTCAGCTCTTTGAACTGAATGTTGGTGGGGCTGCTGACAGAGATGGGCTTTTGAATCTCGCAGCGCCAGATGGCTTCTGGATTGTTCTCCACCAGGGCGTAATAACGGCTTTTTTCGTCGCGGATTTCACGGTCGTAAATATTGAGTTTGGTGCGTAAGTGGTTCACTGCGGCGACCAGTTCATCGAGCTCGTCGCGCCTATAGCTGTTACGAATGAGGCTCAGCTTGGGGGCATCCGCAGCATAGGGCGTCTGCTCCAGATATTTGGCTACGCGACGCACGTGGCGAGTGACCAGGTGATCGAAAAACCAACCGGCGATAAAGGCGACCAGGAGGGTGCGCACGGCATTGACGGCGAGGGTGCGGATGGTCTGGTGGAAGAGTTTCTGATAAAGCGGCTCCAGCGGTGCGTATATACGCAGTTCGCCGAGGTCGTGGACACGCTCTCCGTCGTCGAAGAATACGGGGGATATGTGGTGGATGGCGTCCTCGTCGACGGCCAGTTTTCGGCCGGCGCTTATACGTCGGTCATCGCTCTCCACCTCGACATAACCGATCATCGGCACCGTCACCATTCCTTCCGCCAATCGTTTGACCTGGGCGTCATCCAGCGCCCACAGCGCCGAGCGCAAAATCGGCAAGCTTGAGGACTCTGCGATGCGGATCTGCTCGTCAATCTCAGCCATTTCCTCGCGGTAATCTGCGTAGACCTCTATAACCGCGATGGCGATGGTGATCAGGCCGCCCAGAATGAGAAGTCCGAGGATAAGCTTCTGGCGTAGGGAAAATCGTTGCATAGGCAATAATGCTATTCCGGGGCGCGAGTTGGCGCGTTTTCGGTTGGGATTTCGGCCGCCGCTGCTTCTCTAACAGCGGAACTTAACATATGCCAATACTCGGCTTCCTTCCCTTTTTCGGCATGCCACTTCACCACCAATTGGCGATACTCGTCTCGTTGTGCCAGCCGCGGTATAGCGCGGTTAAGGTCCGCCACAACCTGCTTGCCCCATGCATTATTGGTACAGCCAACCGAGGCCCATATCAGCGCATCACGATTTTCTGTCAGCGGGATCAATTCGAATAATCCCTTGTAATCAGGCTGTTCATCGTAAAAGTGGAAGACAAAGGGATAGTCGATCAAATAGTCGATGCGTCCGCGTTTGAGCATGTTGAACAAACC
>JAEZGT010000137.1 GCA_023416875.1 Pseudomonadota bacterium | reverse complement strand
GCGCAAGTAGCGCGCTTCCCCTGGCGATCCGGGAGTGGTCTGACGCGGCGTGCGGTTAACGCTGGATTTGAAGCGGGTATTGCCCAGGCCGTGCCAGCCGCCCTGAGCCACTTTCAAACGCTCGCCGGGAGTGGTGAGATCGCCGATGACTACGCCGGTCTCATCGTCGATGATCGACGTACCTACCGGGACTGAAAGCACGAGATCGTCACCAGAACGACCGGTGCAGTTGGAACCTTTGCCCGACTCGCCATTTTGCGCCTGGAAACTGCGGGTAAAGCGATAGTCCACCAAAGTGTTCAGACTCTCATCCGCCACCAAATAAACAGAGCCGCCGTCACCGCCGTCGCCGCCGTTGGGGCCGCCTTTGGCGACAAATTTTTCACGGCGGAAGGCGAGACATCCGCCACCGCCATGGCCTGCCTGCACAAAAATGGTGGCTTCATCTACGAATTTCATAATTACTTACTCGTTCCCACCTTGTGATGGGAACCACTTTGAACGGTAACTTAAAACGAAAAAGCCCCGTCAGCAGGGACAGGGCTTCAGAACGATCCGCTGAAACTAGAGTATCAGGCGGTCACAACACTGACGTAACGGCGATTGCGGGGGCCCTTCACTTCAAATTTCACTGCACCTTCCGCCTTGGCGAACAGGGTGTGATCTTTGCCCATGCCGACGTTTTCACCGGCATGGAACTGAGTGCCACGCTGACGCACTATGATGCCGCCGGCATTGATGGCCTGACCGCCGAACACTTTGACGCCGAGGCGTTTACTTTCGGAATCGCGACCGTTGCGGGTACTACCGCCTGCTTTCTTGTGAGCCATTGATAAATCCTCTTACGCTGAGATGCCAGTAATTTTAACGTCGGTATACCACTGACGATGGCCCTGACGTTTCAAGGAGTGTTTACGACGACGGAATTTGATGATGGTAACTTTGTCGGCGCGACCATGGGAGAGGACTTCCGCTTTGACAAGGGCACCAGAAACCAGGGGGGCGCCGATAGTGACATCACCGCCGTTGGCAACCAGCAGAACCTGATCGAATTGCACGGTTTCACCCGTAGCGACTTCGAGTTTTTCCAAGCGAAGGATTTCACCTTCCTGAACGCGGTGCTGTTTGCCACCGGATACGATTACTGCGTACATGTACAAATGCTCCAGTAAAGATTGGACGCCGCGAAGCACTCTTGCGAGTTTCAGATTGGGACAACCATTTGTCCCAATCACAGAGCTTGCGCCGTAGCGAAAATGGCAGAGAGACCTGCCAAAAGGCCGCGAATTCTATCCGATGCAGGACCGCAACGCAATGACCCGCAATTTTGCCTCGCTCTTAAAATTCCACCAGATGCGGCTCGGGAAATTTTGCGTCCGCCAACCTTTGCCGGAGGTTTACCAGCTCAAAGTTATCCATTATCGGCCCGATCACCACCTTATAAAGGCTACGCGCCGGCTCTTGCCTTACCTGAACCTTAGCGCCGGTGGCGGCAGAAGCCTTATCGACAAGCGCGGTGGCGGTCTCGTGCTTGCTGAAAGCACCTAATTGCAGATAGGTCATGGGGGCGCCCGGCGCTGAGGTCTGCCCCGCCCCGGATGCTGTAGTCGCAGCACCGGCAGGTGGCGTGGTGGCGGTTGTCGGCAGGGGGCCGGCGGTAGCAATTTGCGTCGCGGGGGCTGGAATATCCGGTGCGATCACTTCGATATGCACTTTTGCCGTGCCCTTATTGTGATAACCGAGCTTTTTTGCTGCAGCGTAACTCAGGTCGATAACGCGTCCATCATGAAAAGGGCCGCGATCATTCACTCGCACTACCGCCGACCGGCCGTTTTCGAGATTGGTGACCCGCACATAGCTGGGGATTGCGAGCGTTTTGTGCGCCGCCGTCATGGCGAACATATCGTAGACTTCGCCGTTGGATGTTTTATTGCCATGAAACTTTTTGCCATACCACGAGGCGTAACCCGTTTCCGCGAATCCACGGGTATTGAAATTCACATGGTAGGTTTTGCCCAATACCGTGTAGGGCGACTTATTGCCGGCTGCGCGGATCAACTCATCGCGCGGTACGGCGTCCTGCAGATGGGTCACATCCACATCATCGTCGGGAGCCCCATCCTGCAAGACCACCGTTGTCGAACTCGGCCGTTGATTGACGACACAACCCATCAGCGGCAGCAAGACCGCTATCGCAAGTATCCATTTAAGGCATCTCATCGCCCAACCACTCCAAATTCGCTATCAATGTCAGATTAAGAACGCTCGACCTTGACGGCGCTGGCGCGCGCCTCTTTGATGGCCTCACTCAACTGCCACGCAGCCATGGCGTAGAGCTGGCTGCGATTGTAGCGGGTGATCACGTAAAAATTGTTGAAGCCGAGCCAATATTCCGGCCCTTGCTCCTGTTCATAACTCAACAAACTAGCGGGCAGGTCGGCCTCAGTCGTCGACACGGGTTCAATGCCCTTTTTCTTCAATTCAGCAACAGAATGTTGCGGTCGCCCTGTGGCATTGACCTGCGCTTCATCCACTTTGCCACTCACCTTGGCGCGAACAAAAACGGGCTGGCCGGTTTGCCAGCCGTGGGCTTTGAAATAATTTGCCACGCTAGCGATGGCGTCCTGACGGTTGTTCCAGATATCGGCAACACCGTCGCCGTCGTGATCGCGGGCGAAGTGGCGAAAACTGCTGGGAATGAATTGGCCGAAACCCATAGCGCCGGCGTAAGAGCCCTTCAGGGCGAGGGGATCCTGATTCTGTTCCCGCGCCAATAAGAACAACTGCTCAAGCTGACCGCGGAAAAAAGTGGCGCGCGGCGGGTAATCAAAGCCAAGGGTGGCCAATGCATCGATCACCCGGTAGTTCCCCATATGACGGCCGTAGCGGGTCTCGACTCCGATAATGGCAACGATGATCGATGGGTCGACACCGTAACGTTCCGCCGCCTCGTTCAAAGTGGCGGCGTTTTCCTGCCAGAACACCACACCCTGTTGAACGCGGTCATTGTCGAGAAAAATCTTGCGGTACTCATACCAGGGCTTGGTTTTCTCGGCGGGACGGGCAATCGCGTCGAGAATCGCCTGCTTTTTTTCCGCCTGCGCCAGCAGTTCGCGCACCTGTTTCGCCTCGAAACCGTACTCTTTCACCATGCGGTCCACAAACGCCGGAACCTCTGGATGTTGACTGTAGTCTGCTGCGGCCTGCCCAGCTCCGAATACGCACACACCCCACATAGCAAAACGCCAGAATCTCCGCATCATAATGTTCACTCACACAGTTACACGTTTGCGCTCAGTGGCTATGGCCATCACCAAGCCAAAACCGAGCATCAAAGAAATCAGCGAGGTGCCGCCGAGGCTTATCATCGGCAGCGGTACCCCCACCACTGGCAGCAGCCCCGAGACCATACCGATGTTAACGAAAACGTAGACCATAAAAGTCAGCATGATACTGCCGGCAAGAATGCGGCTAAATGTGCGCTGTGCCTTGGCGGCAATCCAAAGCCCGCGACTGATAATGAAAAAATACCCCATCATCAGTATCAACACGCCTACCATGCCGAATTCCTCGGCCAACACCGCAATGATGAAATCGGTGTGACTCTCGGGCAAGAAATCCAACTGTGACTGGGTGCCTTTCATCCAACCTTTACCGTCCCAGCCGCCTGAACCTATGGCAGTTTTCGACTGGATAATGTTCCAGCCGGAACCGAGCCTGTCCGCCTCCGGATCAAGCAGCGTCAGCACCCTTTGTTTCTGATAATCATGCATGACGTAATGCCACATGGGCCAGGATGCAGCCGCGATTATTACCACCGTGCCGATGATGTAACGCCACGGCAAGCCCGCGAGAAACAGGCCGATTAAACCCGATGCGGCCACCAGGATGGCGGTGCCCAGATCAGGCTGCTTGATAATCAACGCTGCCGGCAGAAGGATAAATCCTATGGCTACGAGAACATGGGTAAATCGCGGCGGCAGTATGCGCGCGGAAAAAAACGCCGCCACACAAATCGGCACCGCCAGTTTGAGAATTTCAGACGGTTGAAAGCGGATAAAGCCAAGACTAAGCCAGCGCTGCGCGCCCTTCGCCCCCACCCCGATGACCAACACTAATACCAGCAGTACCACGCCGACCAAATAAAACCAGAAAGAAAATCGTTCTATAAACATCAGGTTGAACTGCGCAGTGGCGAACATAGCGGCATAACCCAACGCAAAAAAAACCAGCTGGCGCTTTACCATGAATTGGTTGTGGCCGCTCGCGCTGTATAGCACCACAAGGCCATAGCAGCTTATGAACAGCAGGCCAAGCAGCA
>JAEZGT010000119.1 GCA_023416875.1 Pseudomonadota bacterium | reverse complement strand
CCATGCGAATGGCGTATTCGATTTCCTGCTGCAGACGCGTGTTGAAGCTCACCAGAAAATCGATGGTGCGCATCTTTTTCAGCTCGACCGACGCCAGCCAGCGGGTGAATAAAGGCCCACCTTCGAGCTTTTCCAGGTAGGGCGCCAGCTCTTTGAGGGTCTGTTTGTCATAGTTGAAGGGATAGTGCTGAGCGTAGTCTTCGAGGAAAAAGTCGAACGGATTGATCACCGTCATATCGGCGATCACTTCCACCTCTATCGCCAGACGACGGGTTTTCTCGGGGAATACCAGTCGCGCCAGATAATTGCCGAAGGCGTCCTGCTGCCAGTTGATGAAGTGCTCCTCCGGCTGGACCTTCAGGCTGTAGGCGTGAATCGGCGTGCGCGAATGCGGCGCCGGCCGCAGGCGCACCGTATGGGGCGACAGGGAAACGGGCCGGTCGAAGTCGTAATAAGTGTTGTGCCTGATGGCCACACGTATGGTCATGGTGCTTATGTCCTAATGGTTGAACCTTATCCGGGCCGAACATGCGCATCTGAAGGGCCGGCCCTACAGGATCTGAAACCCGTTATGAAACCTATGCTTGCTGGGCCTGCGCCTGCTGCTCTATCGAATAGTTAAACCACTGCTGCGCAAACACCGCGTGCAGCTGCCCCAATTCCACCTGCACCTCGTTCAAATACTCTCGCATGGGCTCGCCCAGGTTGTCGTAATCCACGTTTTTGAAGACTTTCCCCTGGAACGTCTTGATGGCTTTATTCACCGGCTCACAGCGCGGCAACTTGGCGGCGGAGTCGGCTATGGCATTGAGGCAGTGGGTTATGGTGCGCGGGAACTGCGGGTCTTCCAACAGGTACTGCACCACCTCCCTGCCCTGTACAGCCGCACGCAGCTTGCGGCGGTAGGATTGCTCGCCACCCACCGAGCGCAGCACGTTGCCCCAGATGATCTGGCGGGCGTTGACGGCGGCCTCGCTCTCGGTTTGCAAGATGGCGACACAGCCGGCGTCGAGCAGGCGCGTGGTCATATCGGCGCGTTCCAGATTGCGGCCCAGGCGCAGAAAATCCCAGGCTTCGTCGTGGGTCATGGTGCCGTACAGCAAACCGTTGATGCGCTGGCAGCCGCGGATAATATCGTCCAGACAGTCGTGGCGCTGGCCGCGGTTCAGGGCTTTAGCGCTGTTCTCGTTGACGAAGATGGACAGCTCGTTGATCAGCTCCCAGGTGTCCGCCGGCACCACATCGCGGGTGGTGCGCACGTTCTCGCGCACCATATTGAGCGAACTCACCACCGACACCGGGTTGTTCTCGTCAGCAAGCAGAAACTTCACCACATTGCGCTCGTCCTGCACCTTGTAGCGCTCCAGGAAAGAGTCCTCCAGGCAGCTCAGGCGCACCAGGTTGTACCAGCCGAGATTTACTCCTTTGGGCAAGTCGAGCAGGAGATTGGTGTATACCGCGACCAGGCGCGCGGTGTTCTCCACCCGCTCAATGTATCGGGCGGTCCAATAAACTCGTTCAGCGACTTTGGAAAGCATCAGTAATTGACCTCCGTATCCACCACCCAGGTGTCTTTGCTGCCGCCCCCCTGAGATGAATTGACCACCAGGGAGCCTTTGCGCATGGCCACCCGCGTCAGGCCACCGGTGGTGACGTAGATGTCGGAGGATTGCAGGATAAAGGGCCGCAGGTCCAGATGGCGCGGCTCCAGGTTGCTGCCGATCAAGGTCGGCGCAGTGGACAGCGCCAGAGTCGGCTGGGCGATGTAGTTGCGCGGGTTGGCTTTGATCAGCTCGGCAAACTCGGCGCGCTCTTTTTTGGTGGCGTGGGGGCCGATCAACATGCCGTAGCCGCCGGACTCGTTTGCCGGTTTCACCACCAGCTTGTCCAGATTGGCCAGCACGTATTCGCGCTGTTTGTCATCGAAGCACAGAAAAGTCTCCACATTCGGCACTATGGGGTCCTGATCGAGGTAATAGCGGATGATCTGCGGCACATAGGCGTAGACCACCTTGTCGTCCGCCACCCCAGCGCCGGGGGCGTTGGCCAGGCCGACATTGCCGGCGCGCCAGGCGCGCATCAGTCCCGGCACACCGAGGGTGGAATCCGGGTTAAAAGCTTCCGGGTCGAGAAACAGATCGTCGATGCGCCGGTAGATCACGTCCACCCTCTCCAGCCCCGCGACAGTCTTCATAAACACACAGTCGTCCTGCACCACCAGGTCGCTACCTTCCACTAATTCCGCCCCCATTTGTTGCGCGAGAAAGGCGTGCTCGAAATAAGCAGAGTTGTAGATACCCGGCGTCAACACCACCACTACCGGCTGTTTGATTTTGCGCGGCGACAGCGAGGTGAGCATGTCAAAGAGCCGCTCGCAGTAGTCGCTGGTGGGTTCTATATGGATTTTCTCGAAGAGGTCCGGCAACACCCGTTTGGTGATGGCGCGGTTCTCCAGCATATAAGCCACACCGGAAGGCACGCGCAGATTGTCTTCCAGCACATAAAACTCGCCGTCCTTATCGCGCACCAAATCAGTGCCGCAGATATGTGCCCAGACCCCAAAAGGAGGCGACACGCCAACGCATTCAGGACGGAAATTTTTGGACTGTTTGATGATGTAATCGGGAACGACCCCGTCTTTGAGGATTTTTTGTTCATGATAGAGGTCATCTATGAACATATTCAGCGCCTGTAACCGCTGTTTAAGTCCCGCTGCGGTCTTGTCCCACTGCCTCTTGGCGATGGTTCTAGGGATGATGTCGAAGGGCCAGGCCCGGTCGATATTGCCCTCCTCGGTATACACCGTGAAAGTTACCCCCATTTCACGAATGGTGGCCTCCGCCGCTTGACGCCGCTGCTCAATCTCTTCGTCGCGTAGTGATTTCAGGTAGGTTACAAGTCTGCGTGCGGGTTTGCGGGGATTGCCGGTACTGCTGAACAGTTCGTCGAAAAAATCGGCGGGAGAGTAGTCGCTCCAATTAATCGTCATAGAGTGATTCCGGTTACGGGCTGACTTATTTAAAGATATGGAGTCGCAGGGGTCTGCGGAAACAGGAATACCGCGAGGTTTGTCGGCTGTCACTGCATCGCAGATGTACGCAAGCCTAACAATCAGTTTTCGTGCCAAGGCTCAATTCAAGAATAGTCGTTTGCAGCCGATCTTATGCAGCAAAAGCCTTGGCACAAAAATCAACGCCGGTTTACAAGCGAGCACCCTGTGCTAACTTTAAAGAGAGATTGTTGTACCCCCTTCGGCAGATCCAGCCGGTGGGGCGATCACCCGAAGTTTGAGATACCTTAACCATGCAAAGATGTTCCCGCCCCACCGCCTTTCGTCCTCAAATCAGCCCGATTGTCAGCAACCCCATTTCGGCTAAAGCCAAGCGCAGCTGGGGCAAATTGATGTCGCTGACCTTATGCGTCGCACTGACCGCTTCCGGCGCTGGTGTCGCCCTTTCCGGCGGCAAAACCACGGGCAAAAACGTCGCCGTCCAAGGCCACGCCAAGCGCTACATGCGCATCAACGAATATTTATTTCACGGTACACAAAAAGGCACAGCCATAGCCGCACGGTCCGAGGACAAATCCACGCAGCAGGTGTAATCCGGACACACACGCGCTAACGCCGGATGCCAGAGAGCGCACGCAAATAACAGTAATTGAGATGTACCTATGATCAAGCGTTCTCTGTCCACCAAATTGATGATCGCGCTCTCCGTCGCCATGGTAGTGGCGGCCATTGTGGTTCTGATGGTGGCGTACAAAGTCATTCAGACCCAACAGCACGAGTCCTTTAAGGCCAATATTCAGTCGCAGATCAACCTGGCCAACTCGGCGTTTATGGAGGCCGTGTTCGCCTACGATTTCCAGCAGATCGAAGCCATCGCCAAGTCCTTCGTCAATACCGACCTGGTCACCGAGATCAAAGTATTCGATCACCGCGGCAAAAACCTCGCGACGGCAGTGGAATCCGGCATCAATGATCCAGCCCCTAAAGAAAGTCGCACCGGCGTCGAAATCGTGCGTGAGAATGAAGTGATTGGGCGCTACGACATCGTCTTCTCCACCCGCACCGAAGCGGCATTTCTCGCTCAGCAGATCAGAATCAGCGCCATAGTGGTGGTCATGCTGCTCATCGCCAGCCTGACAACTGTCTATATTTTGTCGCGCCGGTTGGTGATCAATCCCGTTAACGAAATCAGCGCATCCCTACTCGCCATCGCCGCCGGTGGCGGTGACCTGACCCGTCGTCTGCCCACGGACAGCGGTGATGAAGTGGCGGCCCTGGCGCATAACTTTAACCGGGTGATGGAGCAAATTGGCTCCATCATTAAGAACGTCATTGTGGTCACGGAAAAAGTCCGTAACAACGTGCGAGTGGTGGCAGGTGCGACCGACAGTACCGTGTCTTCTACCGGCCAACAGCTCAAAGAGATCGAGCAGATCGCCGCCGCCCTGCAGGAACTCTCTCACTCCGCCGACGAGGTGGCGCGCCATGCCAGTGCTACTGCCGATCGCACCCGGGAGACTGCACGATTTGCCGAGCAGGGATCCCAGGTGGTCACTTCATCCCGCGACACCGTCACCCGCCTGACCGAACAGATTCGCGGCACGGCTCAGAAGATCAGCACCCTCAAGCACAACAGCGAGAACATAGGCTCGGTAATGGAGGTGATCCGCTCCATCGCCGAGCAGACCAACCTGCTCGCTCTGAACGCCGCCATTGAAGCCGCTCGCGCTGGCGAACAGGGTCGCGGCTTTGCTGTGGTCGCTGACGAAGTGCGCTCACTGGCGCAGAAAACGCAGTCGTCCACCGAGGAGATCGGCTCTATCATCGTGCAATTGCAGCGCGCCGCCGACGAGGCGCACCAATCGATGAACACCAGCATTACTTCAGTGCAGGAGACGTTGGAAACCTCCACCAAGGTGGAAGAGTCGCTCCATCGCATCCGCGCCAATATCGATACCATCAACGAGATGAATCACCAGATCGCCACCGCGTCCGATGAGCAGAGCTCAGTGGCCAACGAAGTGAGCAAAAACATCACGGCGATCCACTCGCTGTCCGAACGGGTATCCGGAAACGCTCAAGTTATCCTGCAAAACAGCACTCAGCTGGAGGGCGAGAGCGTCGAGCTGAAGCGCCAAATGGACTCTTTCAAAATCTGATCCCGCAGCGCCCCTTCCAGGGGCGCTTTCCTTTGCTACACCCCCTGGGCGCTCCTGCACAAGATCGGGTAGACTTCACCCCCAATCCCAGCCACAGTTCCCGTTATGTCTGCAGCCGCCCTCTTAAGCGAAGTGAAATGGAACACCGATGGACTTGTCCCGGCCATCGCCCAGGACGCCGGCAGCGGCCGCATATTGATGATGGCGTGGATGAATCGCGAGGCTTTGGAGCTTACGGCAGCGCGGATGCGGGCGGTGTACTGGTCGCGCTCGCGCAACGCGCTCTGGCACAAGGGCGAGACCTCTGGACATGAGCAGCTCGTCAAAGAGATCCGCCTGGATTGTGATGGCGACGTCATCGTATTGCAGGTGGAACAACAGGGCGGAATCGCCTGCCATACCGGTCGAGAGTCCTGTTTTTATCGGGTTTTTCGCGATGGCAATTGGCAGGTTGTCGACGCTGTGCGCAAACCGCCCGAAGAGATTTACCGATCTTGATGCCCCCGCCGAACGAGATACTCCCGCGACAGTCAAACACCCCACAGGCGATCCCATGAGCGATATCCTCAAGCAACTCACCGAAGTGCTGGAACAGCGCAAAACCAACGCCTCACCAGACTCCTCTTATGTCGCCCAACTGCATCACAAGGGCCTGAATAAGATTCTGGAAAAGTTGAGCGAAGAGTGCACCGAGACGCTTTTAGCCGCGAAAGACGCGCAAGTGGGCGGTGATTTGAATCACGTAATCTATGAGACCGCCGACCTGTGGTTCCATTCTTTGGTAATGTTGTCGCATCTCGGCACAGACGCGGACGCGGTGCTGACTGAACTCGCCCGGCGCTTTGATCTGTCGGGTCTAGCGGAAAAAGCCGCACGCAAATCGTAACGGCGTAACCGCCTTATAGTAACGACCGAATAACAATTTCATTTAACGGGCTGCTACTAGCCCAGAGAAACAAACGGGCTACTGGCCCAGGCAAACAACAGAAGGTGTAAACATGGGTATCGGCGGAATCAGTATTTGGCAACTACTTATTATCCTCGTCATAGTGTTGCTACTGTTCGGAACAAAACGACTGAAAAGTCTCGGCGGCGACCTAGGCGGTGCGATCAAGGGCTTCAAAAAAGCCATGACAGATGAAGAAGCCAAAGAGTCATCTGACGAGGTAAAAAAAGTCACCGAAGAATCCAAAACCAACAGGACTGAAGCAGACCAAGCCAAATCCGAAACCAAGCAGTCTTAACCTGTGTTCGACGTAAGCTTTGCTGAACTTCTTGTAATCGGGATTGTGAGCCTGATTGTAATAGGCCCCGAGCGCCTGCCGGGCACAGTGCGCACCTGCGCATTGTGGATCGGCCGCATCAAACGCAGCCTGATGGAAACCCGCCGCGAATTGGAAAAACAAATCGGCGCCGACGAAATTCGGCGCGAGCTCCACAATGAACAGGTGCTCTACAATCTCGAAAAGATGAAAGACACCCGCTTGGAGCTGGAACAGCGCATACGCCAACTGAGTTCCGGCGAGTTTCTTAACGAAGGCAGCAGCTCCAGCGCCGCCAATCCGCCGGCGAATGAAACAACTTCTGCAGAAACAACATCCACAATAGCGCCGCCGGTCTCTCCGTCCCCTGATGTCACGGATTCCGCGACCAGCGAACAAGCAGCGGTACAGCCCCCCGCGGACAATCCGCCAAAGCATTGAAGGTTTATGAGCCACAACAACGATCCGGAAGAAACCCTCCCGTCCCAGCCGTTTGTCGAACATCTCATCGAGCTGCGCACACGACTTCTCAAGGCCATCGTGGTTCTGTTGATCATTCTGGGCGGACTGCTGTTTATCTCCAACGAAATTTACGAGTTTGTCGCCGAACCTTTGCTGAAGCATCTGCCCGCTGAAAGCAACAGCAGCATGATCGTCACCGATGTCACTCAGGCATTTCTCACTCCGTTCAAGTTGACATTTTTTGTGGCCGTCTTTTTTGCCATGCCGTTTCTGCTCTACCAAATCTGGGCTTTTGTCGCTCCTGCGCTTTATCAGAATGAACGCTCCCTCGCGATTCCTATCTTTATTTCCAGTGTCATCCTGTTCTACACCGGAGTGGCGTTCGCGTACTTCATTGTCTTTCCGATGCTGTTCGAATTTTTCACGGCTATCGCACCGAAATCCGTCACGGTGATGCCCGATATCGCCAGCCATCTCAGCTTGGTCATCAAGTTGTTTTTTGCTTTCGGCTTGGCTTTCGAAATCCCGGTCGCCACCGTCATACTGATCGTGGCCGGTGTCATTTCACCCGAAGGACTCGCGCAAAAACGCCCTTACGTCATAGTCGGCTGCTTCGTTATAGGCATGCTACTCACCCCGCCGGATGTTTTTTCTCAATCCATGCTGGCCATTCCCATGTGGGGACTGTTTGAGGTCGGCGTCTTTTTCGGCCGGTTTCTGGCGAAGAAGAAAACCGTCAGCGAAGAGGCGAGCGACTGACTTATCGCTCGCCGCAATAGCTGTTTTTTATTTTGAGGCGCAATAGCTATTTTTGCTTCTGATCACATCTGAGCGCGCGCCGCATGGCGCGTTTAGCTCGACTTAACCCGTGTATCCCCCTATAGTACGCGCCCTCCCAATCTGTCCAATTTTTGAGCTTTAAGCCCTAGGTGTACCTGTGATTACCGCCGCAAACATCACCATGCAATTTGGTGCCAAACCCCTTTTCGAAAATATTTCCGTCAAATTTGGCGACGGCAATCGCTACGGCCTGATCGGTGCGAATGGCTGCGGCAAGTCCACCTTTATGAAAATCCTCGACGGCAGCCTGACGCCCACGGCGGGAAATGTCTCCGTCACACCGAATCATCGCATCGGCAAATTACATCAGGACCAATTCGCCTTCGAACGCTTCTCCGTCATCGATACCGTGATCATGGGCCACAAGGAACTATGGGAAGTTAAACAGGAGCGTGACCGCATCTACGGGCTTGCGGAAATGACCGAAGAAGACGGTATGAAAGTAGCGGAGCTGGAAATTCAATTTGCTGAAATGGATGGCTACAGCGCCGAGAGCCGCGCCGGCGATCTGCTGCTCGGGGCCGGCATTCCGCAGGAATTATTGTTTGGCCCCATGAGTGAGGTGGCACCGGGCTTAAAACTGCGGGTGCTATTGGCCCAGGCGCTGTTTGCCGACCCGGATATCCTCTTATTGGATGAACCGACCAACAACCTGGATATTCACACCATCCGCTGGCTGGAAGAGCTGCTCAACGAGCGCGACAGTACCAT
>JAEZGT010000102.1 GCA_023416875.1 Pseudomonadota bacterium | reverse complement strand
GTGTTTACCTGTTGGTATGCGAGCAGCCTGCATTCCTGATGGCCACTATCCGCAGCCGTTGTTCTCGGGTTCAAATCCGCACGCCGGACTTTTCCGAAGCCTTGCAATGGCTGGAACGCAACCGGGTGGCGGAGGCGGAAACTTTGCTGCGCGCCTCTGGTGGCCGGCCTCTGCGAGTCATGGAGTGGCTCGCCAATGATCTCTGGGGCCAGCGGGCGCAGGTGCACGAGGAACTGGCAAAACTGCTGGCCGGTTCAGCCAGCTTTCTGGATTGTGCGAAGGTTCTGGCGGGCTTTGGCCCCGTGTGGGTGGTGGAGCAGCTGCAATCCTGGATTACATCGGCCGTTCGAGCTCATGCGATGAGGCAGCCAGATGAGGACAATTTGGTTAACACCTTGGCCCAGATTCCAGCACTGCGTTTGATGCAGTTTTACGATGTGCTGAGTGCAAAGAAACGTCTGCTTCTGAGTACAGCGAACCCCAATCCGCAGTTGCTGCTCGAAGAAATGATGATGGATCTAAAGGAATTGAGTCGGAAAAGCGGCTAAATTAAAAGACTGAGCGGTCGTCGTAGCTCCGGCCGCTATTCCTTTCCATACTAAAAGCGCGTATGTTTTCGCGTCGTAATCATTTGTCGAGGTCTTTCTATGGCCGGCTTAGGTGGCCCACGCAACGGTATCCTTTCTCTGACCATTCGGGATAAGGCGGTGTTGTACGCCGCCTATATGCCGTTCATCCAAAACGGCGGTTTGTTCATCCCGACCAACAAGTCCTATAACCTGGGTGACGAAGTCTTTATGTTGCTCAACCTGATGGACGAGCCGGAGAAAATCCCGGTGGCTGGCAAGGTGGTCTGGATAACCCCCAAAGGGGCTCAGGGCAACCGCGCCGCTGGTATCGGTGTGCAGTTCAGCGGCGAAGATGATTCAGCCTCCAAAAAAATAGAGACTTACTTGGCCGGTTCCATCGATTCCGACCGCCCCACGCACACCATGTAGTCCCCCGATGATCATTGATTCCCATTGCCATCTTGATCGCCTGAATCTGGAACAGTGTGGCGGCTCCCTCGCCGCAGCGCTGGAAGGTGCTCGTGCTGATGGCGTTAGCCATATGTTGTGCGTCTGCATCAGCGATGAAAACCGTCGCGCGGTGCTGGATATCGCCTCTTCTGATGCGCGCATTTTCGCTTCTGCCGGCGTGCATCCGTCCGATGTCACCGAGGTTGTTTCGATAGAGACGCTAAAGAGCTGGTGCGACCACCCCAAAGTGGTAGCGCTTGGTGAAACGGGGCTGGATTATCACTACGCCAAAGAGAGCGCCGCGCAGCAGAAGGAAAGTTTTGCCAACCACCTACAGGCCGCGGCGGATCTGCGCCTCCCGGTGATTGTTCATACCCGAGAAGCCCGTGCCGACACTATCGATGTGATTAAAGCCAATGGCAGCACGGATTCTGCAGGTGTCATGCATTGTTTTACCGAATCCTGGGAAATGGCGTGTCAGGCGCTGGATTTGGGCTATTACATTTCGATTTCCGGGATTGTGACCTTTCGCAATGCGGATGAGCTGAGAGACGTCGCCAAGAAAGTCCCTCTCGAACGTCTCTTGGTGGAGACCGATTCACCTTACCTTGCGCCGGTGCCATATCGGGGCAAATCCAATCAGCCCCGTTATGTGCGGGCGGTAGCGGAATATGTCGCCGACCTGCGCGGGATGTCATTGCAGGATCTGGCGGAGCAGACCTCAGCCAATTTCTTCCGTCTTTTCAGCCGCGCCCAGGCTTAAGCATCATTGGTCATAAGGGCAGGGTGCTGATGATGCTCTGGCAGATGATGAATCCCATAGCCGCGCCTGCCATGGTATCCGTCGGAAAGTGCACTCCCAAGACAACCCGTGAGATACCAACACCAACCGCCCACGGGTACATAAACCAAGCGCTCCAGGGCAACGCAAAGGCGAGGGCGCCGGCCACTAGGAAGGCAGCGGAGGTATGTCCGGACGGGAAGCTAAATTGATCCGCTGGTTCTATGACGCTACGATAGCCGGGAATCGCTGCCGGCGGCCGGTTGCGTCGGAACCGCGTCTTTAAGATGAAATAACAGGCCCTTTCTACAGAGAAGCCTGCAATCAGCAGTAGCACCATGGGCCAGTTTTGCAGCAACACAAATATCAGCCCCGCCAATACATACAGTGGGCCGTTTGCGGTGTAAGAGCAGACTCTGGCGATGGGTATGGTAAGAGCCCTGTTTTTACGCCTGAGGCACCAGTCAAAGGCTTTCAAGTCGAAATTATGGATGCTCGTCAATAGTAGATACATGGCATTCTCCTGTTTTCCCTTAACCTAACGCCCTAATGTGAAGCCAATATTGCAGTGCTGTTGCAGTTTTGCGACAACGTTGTACCAATCGAATCGATATATGAGGTGAAGAAAAGTGAGACAAAAACTGCTCGCTATGCTGCAACTGCAGGATGAAATGAACACTCGGGTACACCCGGCTTGGCGCGAGCAGGGCTATGAATGGTACCGGGCGATTTGGATTGAGTGCGCCGAGCTGATGGATCATTTCGGCTGGAAGTGGTGGAAGAAGCAGTCGCCCGACCGGGAGCAGGTGGTGCTCGAATTAATCGATATTTGGCACTTTGGCTTGAGCAGCCTGCTGCAAGTGGAATCCTCGGTTGATGCCATCGCTGATCAGCTTGAGCGCGCCATGGTGGCGACTGCGCCAAAGCAAGAATTCCGCGAAGATGTCGAGGCTTTCGTGCAGCAGACCCTAACTAGCCGCAAGTTCGATCCGGCACTGTTCAATCAGCTGTTGTGCCACATGGATATATCCCTCGACCATTTGTACCGCTCCTATGTCGGCAAGAACGTCCTTAATTTCTTCCGTCAGGACAGGGGCTACAAGGAGGGGACTTATGCGAAGGTATGGCACGGGCGCGAGGATAATATGCACCTGGTGGAAATCCTCGAGGTGCTGGACAGCAATAGTCCTTGTTATCGGCAAGATATATATCAAGCGTTGACGGATCGATACCCGGCCTGACCGCCGGCCCTGCCGATAATGACATTTCCATTCATTAATCTATAATGGCGCCGCATTTAAACCTACCCGGCCACCAGCCCACGCGCCGCGCGTGCCAGGGCTTAGCTTAATCTCGGTCGCTGGCAACGTGATTTGCTGCCGACCCTCACCCATTGCTAACGGAGATCTATCGTGAAAGCACCCGTACGAGTTGCCGTAACCGGCGCAGCCGGTCAAATCAGTTATTCCCTTCTGTTCCGCATAGCTTCCGGTGAAATGTTAGGCAAAGACCAACCGGTGATATTGCAGCTGTTGGAGATCACCCCTGCGCTGAACGCACTTAAAGGCGTGGCGATGGAGCTGGACGACTGCGCATTCCCCCTGTTGCAGCAGATCATTTGTACCGACGATCCCTCTGTTGCTTTCAAAGACGCAGAATACGCGCTGCTGGTTGGTGCCCGTCCGCGTGGGCCGGGAATGGAGCGTAAAGACCTGCTGGAAGCTAACGCCGCGATCTTTTCCGTGCAGGGCAAAGCAATCAATGACCACGCCTCACGTAAGATCAAAGTTTTAGTGGTCGGTAACCCTGCTAACACCAATGCACTGATTGCGCAAAGAAATGCACCGGATCTTGACCCGCGTCAGTTCACCGCTATGACCCGTTTGGACCACAACCGTGCCGTAACACAACTTGCGCAGAAGTTGGGTGTTTCCATTGAGCAGGTGACTAAGATGACCATTTGGGGCAACCATTCATCTACTCAGTACCCAGATCTCTTCCACGCGATGGTCAGCGGCGGTGTGGCAATTGAGAAAGTTGAGAAAGCCTGGTACGAAAAAGAATTTATCCCTACTGTTCAGCAGCGCGGCGCCGCCATTATCGCGGCACGCGGCGCGTCTAGTGCCGCTTCCGCTGCCAATGCGGCAATCTGCCACATGCGCGATTGGGCGCTAGGCACACCCGATGGAGACTGGGTCAGCATGGGCGTTTACAGCGACGGCAGCTACGGCATCGAGGAAGGTCTGATCTATTCTTTCCCCTGCGTATGTAAAGGCGGGGACTGGCAGATTGTCCAGGGGCTGGATATTGATAGCTTCTCCCGAACAAAAATGGATGCTACGGCGCAGGAACTGAAAGAAGAGCGGGATGCGGTGAAATCTTTGCTGCCCGCCTGATTAAAACCCGCAGCATAAAGTTCGCAGAAGCCGCTTTGTCATCGATAAAGCGGCTTTTTTATTCATTGGAGAACGGGTTATGTCATCTTTGAAAATAGGCAGTAAAGCACCTTCTTTTTCTGCTCTTAATCAAGAGCAAGTCGAAGTAACCTTGCAAGATTTCGCGGGTAAATATCTTGTTCTGTATTTTTACCCCAAGGCATTGACTCCTGGATGTACGACACAAGCGTGCTCTATACGTGATATCAAACAAGAACTTGATGCTAAAGGAGCTGCGATCGTTGGCATCAGCCCCGATCCCGTCGCAAAGCTGCAGCGGTTTCGCGATAAACACCAGCTGAATTTTGATCTCTTATCTGACGAAGATCATGCAATTGCCCAGGCCTACGATGTTTGGAGGCTCAAGAAATTCATGGGGAGAGAGTTTATGGGAGTGATCAGAACAACTTTTATCATCGATGCAAAGGGTAAAATTGCGGAGGTGCTAGACAGATTCACTACCTCTTCCCACCACCTGGCACTATTAGATTGGTTTGACGCCCGTTAAATTGGATTTGCATGATTAAATAAATGGACAAACTTCACTCGTTCTTAACTTTTTGCTGGCTTATCTCGGTGTCGTGATTCAAACAATTGCATGAAGAGTGTTGTTTAAAATTGCGGCAAAATTGATTAAGCTGATGCGAATTTATCGCGGATCCACATTTGTCAGCGCCGGATTGGATGCAGGTGGTGTTCGGGGTAGGAAGTTAGTGTGGGATAACTAATGGCATTTAAATGAGCTTAGTGGCGTCCTCGAGCCTAGTTCTTTGCGCGACATAAGCTTAATTTATCGGCCTCGAAATCCTGCTTCATTTAGATGGCTAATAAATAAAAAGAACCCACTTAATAATCGAAGAAAAGGTGAACCACTTGAAGCTCAATATCAGCAGCAAGACATCTCCGGTGTATATCCGCGCAGATTTTCAATTTAATGCCGACTTCCGCGATTTCAGTCAGCGCATCAAGTATCTCTATCAAGTTCTTGCGGGCACACCGCAATACGCAGCGGACCGCTCCGGAATATCCCGTTTTCTGGATGCGGGGTGTCAGATTTGGGGTTTTGAGCACGCATTATTGTTAAGAAAATTGTCACAACAGGTTGCCGAAGTAATGGCGACCACTGAAGTTGATCAAGAAGATGAACCGTTCTATATGGGGCAACACATCCATATAGAGGGGACCCCCTCCGAGGAGGTCTTTGCAGATGGCAGTTCACATCATTTCAAAAAGATCCCCTCTTTGGGTGCCTATTCGGGAGGCTTTGCCTATAATGGGGTCGATGTCAATACGTATCTCGGCACTTTGGTATCCCCCTCGTCAATGGAACCGATGGTGGTTTGTTTCTTCTCATCGACCCCCAAAGACCTGGAATTCAAGGCCGAAGATATAGAAACCATAGAACTCTTGGCAGAAGGAGTGGCCTGTATGATTGATCTACAGAAGGCACAAGCACAACGCAAAATGACCGATCAGGCAATGTTCGCGCTGGGATCGGTTAAGACGCTAGACGAGTATCTCCAGCAGGCGAAGCTCCCTGAGGTGTATGGCGTCCCTGCGCGTGTTGTTGAGGTTCTGCAAAAGCGGATCGGACACGCACAATTGGGTATAGGTCATGTTGCTGAAGAGCTGAATCTGTCCAAACGCACCCTGCAGCGCCGTCTCCAACAGCAAGACATCAGTTTTGCTGAGTTGCGAGACCAGGTGAGATTCCATTACTCCATCGATTATCTGATAAAACAACATCTGAGTATCGATAGTATTTCCGCTTCATTGGATTTCTCTGATCGAACCAGTTTCACCAACGCATTCAAACGTTGGACGGGGTTATCCCCCAGTACATTCCGCAAGCTCTTCCGCGATTACGTTTAATCTCTTCTGGCGGGGCCTTCGGCTCCGCCGATATCTGCTGCTCCTGGCATTGCCCGCATTCATGAAACTCTGTAGAGTTGCAAACCGCAATTTTTCGTCTCTTTTGAATATAAACGAGGTTCTTCATGTCTTTTTTTATTGCCGAGGCGTCTGCTCAGGCTCAGTCAGCCCCACCTCCGCAGGGCGGTATGATGCAGATAGTCATGCTGGTCGGACTTTTTGCGTTGATGTATTTCATGCTGATTCGCCCTCAGCGCAAGCGGCAAAAAGAGCATCAACAATTGGTTGGCGGCTTGAGCAAAGGAGATGAAGTGGTAATGACGAGCGGGATGCTGGGTCGAGTTGTTGAAGTGGGTGATGTTTACATCACACTGGACGTAGGCGGCGAAATCAAATTGAAATTTCAAAAAGCCGCTGTTCACGCGGTGTTGCCGAAAGGCACTATAAAAGCGATCTAAATTAAGCCCCGAAAGGGGCTTTTTTAATGCCTCTCTGACGGCGAATAACAGTTTTAGCCGGGTGATATTTAGAATTTCCTGGGGGTTGTGTGGAATCACTAGTCGAAGCAATCAATGGTTTTCTTTGGGGAAAATTTCTTTGGGTCGTCATCATAGCTATAGGGCTATATCTTAATATTCGGTTGCTTTTCCTCCCCCTGAGAAAAATTGGTTACGCTTTTCGACAACTTTGGAAAGGCCGCAAAGCTGTCGAAGCTGCCGGTATCAGCCCTCTGGGAACTCTGATGGTTTCGCTGTCCGCTACCATTGGCACTGGCAACATTACTGGTGTTGCAACTGCAATAGGGATTGGTGGGCCGGGAGCCTTATTCTGGATGTGGGTTAGTGCATTGCTTGGTATGGCAACCAAATACGCCGAATCAGTCTGTGCAGTGCATTTCCGCGAAAAAAATGTGAAGGGCCAGTACGTCGGCGGTCCGATGTATTACATCAAAAACGGCATGGGCCAGAGCTGGATGTGGCTTGCGGTGCTGTTTGCCGTTTTTGGTGCTTTGGCCGGATTTGGAATTGGCAATGCCGTGCAAGCTCACTCTGTGGCGGAGTCGTTGCAGGTAGCCTTCGGCGTCGATAAGCGCTGGACAGCAGTGTGCATGATGTTGGTGATTGCTTTGGTCTTACTGGGTGGCTTGCGCGGTATCGCGCGCATGGCAACGGCATTGGTTCCCTTTATGTCGGTTTTTTATCTGATTACTGGCCTCATAGTGATTTGTACCAATCTTCCAGCGATTCCCGAAGCCCTAATTCTGGTTGTCAAAACTGCGTTTACCGGTACTGCAGCAACGGGTGGTTTTGCTGGAGCGGCGGTCGCATTGGCGATTGAAAAAGGCGTTGCGCGCGGTGTTTTTTCCAATGAGGCAGGACTTGGTAGCGCACCTATTGCACACGCCGCCGCAGAGTCCGATAGCGCAGTTCAGCAGGGCTGCGTAGCGATGCTGGGAACCTTTATCGACACCTTGGTGATCTGCTCGGTAACCGGCCTGTCCATCATAGTGACTGGTGTCTGGGATGGCGACGCCAAAGGCACTGCAATGTCGCAAGCAGCTTTTGCCTCTGTGCTGCCTTACGGCGGCCAGATTGTTGCCTTGAGTTTGTCGCTAT
The DNA here is from genome assembly GCA_023416875.1 of Pseudomonadota bacterium. Lineage (GTDB taxonomy): Bacteria > Pseudomonadota > Gammaproteobacteria > Pseudomonadales > Cellvibrionaceae > UBA5868. The sequence continues at coordinate 4,229 of JAEZGT010000102.1, read as the reverse complement.
TTGCATTCACTACAATTCTCGGATGGAGTTACTACGGCGAGCGCTGCGCGGAATTCCTTTTCAAAAACAAAATCACGATTTTTTATCGCGGTCTTTGGGTGTTGGTGGTCCCGGCGGGGGCGCTGATGAGCTTGGATCTTGTGTGGAGCATCGCGGATATTTTGAATGGGCTGATGGCTATTCCCAACGTCATTGCGCTTTTTGCTCTCAGCGGTCTGGTGGTGCGTTTAACACGCGACCACTTTAAGGTCCGCGAGCATAATTGAAGGGGCTAGGAATTATGCCGAAAGGTTTTGGCAGCAAGCTTGTCATCGCCATCTCGTCACGCGCGCTGTTTGACTTAGATGAAAGTCATGCGGTTTTTCAGTCGGACGGACTGGACGCATATTCGCAGTATCAGATTGATCATGAAGACGACATTCTGATGCCGGGAGACGCTTTCCCCATGGTCAAAAAATTACTCCATATCAACGAGTTGCTGGGTGGTGAACCGCGTGTTGAAGTCATTCTTTTATCGCGCAACAGTGCCGACACAGGGCTGCGCGTTTTTAACTCGATCAATCATTACGGTTTGAAAATTACCCGGGCCGCGTTTTGCGGCGGTGAGAGTCCTTATCGATATATCGAGGCGTTCAACTGCCACCTTTTTCTCTCCACTGACGCTGGTGATGTGTGTCAAGCGCTCGATCGTGGCGTTGCCGCGGCGACGCTGCTGACATCAAAAAAGGGGTCGCAAGAATCCATGCAGCTGCGATTTGCCTTCGATGGGGACGCAGTGTTGTTTTCCGATGAGGCCGAGAGAATCTTTAAAACCCAGGGTCTGGAAGAATTCGCCAAGCGCGAGAGGGAATCCGCAAGAACCCCTTTGAGTGGTGGGCCGTTCAAATCTTTTCTAGCAGCGTTGCAGGGACTGCAAAAAGAGTTCGGGCGCGATGAATGTCCAATTCGAACTGCGTTGGTCACCGCCCGTTCCGCCCCTGCGCATGAACGGGTCATTCGGACGCTGCGGGCGTGGGATATTCGCCTGGATGAATCTCTTTTCTTGGGAGGTTTGGACAAGGGTGTGTTCTTAAAGGCTTATGGGGCAGACGTGTTCTTTGACGACCAGGCCACGCATTGTCTCTCCGCCCGTGAGCATGTAGCGACCGGCCACGTCCCCCACGGCATCGCCAATCAACCAACTCCTGAATAGAGCAGGGGTAGATCCCTGCACTTCATATATAAAACAATCGGTTATATCACACGGCACTCGTCGGTTTTGTCTCATTGCGGCATGCATTTGGGGGCATCACTGCTAGTCTTCATGCTAAGGACGTCTGTGAAGGTAGGGGAACTTGCCTAAACAAAATGAGCAAACACACAGGTTTGCAGCTCCAGTGTGCTGTAGGGGCATAAATGATCAAAACGATTTTGTTTGCGACGGATTTGGGTGCTTTCACCAGTCACAGTTTGTTGCATGTTGAAGCGCTGGCGAGGCAGTTCAATGCCCAAGTCAGTATCGTGCACGCCGTGCCCCCCATAGGCGAATTCGCCGCTGCGGTAGTGCGCAGCCACTGCTCAGATCAAGTAAAAAAAGAGGTTCTGCAAACACCCCATATAAATGGACTCCTCGAAGCCATGCGCGAGCAGATTTTCGAGGTGCTTGCGTGTGAACCCATCGGCGATCTTGGATTGCTCAGTTTTGTAAAAGACATAGTAGTGTCCCCCGGGCAGCCCGCCGCCGTTATCCTGCAGGAGGCAGAAAGGATAGGTGCTGACTTGATTGTCGTGGGGAGCCATTCCGCAGAAGCTTTGGACGGCCGGCTTTTAGGCTCGGTAGCTGCAAAGGTGTTGCAGCTTGCAAGGGTGCCGGTGTTGATGGTGCCGATGATAAAGCCGGATTACGCCCTTAAACACTGGCAGGTGAACGCGGGTTTTCGTGTTTAAAACGCGCCATATTTCCTATATTCCCTTCTCGTTTACTCGCTTGCATATGATTTTTCCGCAAGCAAATTGTTTGACTGGTGCTAAATTTATTCTAAGTTGGTAAATAGTCGGTATAGCGGCTATTCTTCAAAAGAATATTTTCTTATATTTTTATAATCAAACAGTGATTGCGTAATGGGCTAATTGCTGTTTTCTCCTTGAACTGCCGCCATTCGGAGGGCATATGAAATTGCAGCAGTTGCGTTACATTTGGGAGGTTGCACACCATGACCTCAATGTGTCGGCCACCGCTCAAAGCCTGTATACATCTCAGCCGGGGATCAGTAAGCAGATCCGCTTGCTTGAGGATGAGTTGGGTGTGGAGATTTTTTCTCGCAGTGGCAAGCACTTAACCCGGATCACGCCTGCTGGAGAGGCAATCCTGCGAACGGCGGGAGAGATTCTGCGCAAGGTTGAAAGCATTAAGCAGGTGGCGCAGGAATTCAGTAACGAGCGTAAAGGAAGCCTGTCGATTGCGACCACCCATACCCAGGCCCGCTACGCGCTGCCCAAGGTAATTGGCGGCTTTATCAAACGCTATCCTGATGTCTCTTTGCACATGCATCAGGGAACTCCAATGCAGATCTCTGAAATGGCCGCAGATGGCACCGTGGACTTTGCTATAGCAACGGAAGCCATGGAACTGTTCAGTGACCTGATTATGCTGCCGTGCTATCGCTGGAATCGCTGCGTTCTAGTGCCGAAAAACCATCCGCTGACGCAAGTTTCGCAATTAACCATAGAGGACATCGCGAAATATCCGCTTGTTACTTATGTATTTGGATTTACCGGCCGGTCGCGTTTGGATGAGGCGTTTTTGGAACACGGCTTGGCGCCGAAAGTGGTATTTACTGCTGCGGATGCCGACGTGATCAAAACCTACGTGAAGTTAGGCCTTGGAATTGGCATCGTTGCCAAGATGGCGTTTCAACCTGACGAGGATAGCGATTTGGTGGCGCTCGACGCGAGCCATTTGTTCCGTGCCAGCACCACTAAGATCGGCTTCCGCAGAGGGACGTTTTTGCGCGGATTTATGTATGAGTTTATCGAGGAGTTCGCCCCACATCTCACCAAGGATGTGATCAACGAGGCCTTTAATCGCCACTCCAAAATGGAATTGGATGAGCTCTTTGCGGAAGTCGAATTACCAGTTTATTAAACCGGCATCACTATCAATCCGGCGAATGCCGGATTGATAGCTCACAGAAAATCCAAATCCGAATTATTCTGCAATATCTCCTTTAGTTCTTCATTCTCATCCGTTTTTTCCTCTAATACTTCTTTAACGAATTTCAGATAAACCGTATAAATTTGCGGTTCTTCATTCGCTTTTTCGACGACAAAAAAAGGCGCGCGATCAACATTAAAGTGTTTGGCAAGTTGCATTCCCGGCGAGAACGGGTCGCGCTCGTCCGCGATAAGGACCTCGTTAATCCGAGCCATTTGCCCAGAGGATTCAAGCTTGTTAATAACGTCTGCGCATTTTGCGCAAGGTGAGCCGTCGGAGAGAATTTTTTTGACAAAAGTGATTTTCATCTTGGCTCTCAATGGGAATCCTTCAAATTAGTAGCGTGCAGGCCACATTCTTTTTTGGTGGCTTCTTCCCACCACCAGCGACCTTCGCGCTCATGTTGGCCTGGACCCACCGGTCGGGTGCATGGTTCGCAACCGATGGAAATAAACCCTCGGTCGTGGAGCGGGTTGTATGGCACTTCATAGGCGCGGATGTAGTTCCACACTTGTTGCAGCGTCCAGTTGGCCAGGGGGTTGAATTTGGTGAGGGTTTCACCTGGACGAGCGAATACTTTGTCATCCTGGATAACCGGGATACTGGCGCGGGTGCCTGGGCTCTGATCTTTGCGCTGCCCCGTGACCCACGCATCCAAAGTCAGCAGTTTCTTCTTCAAGGGGCCGATTTTGCGAATGGCGCAGCACTCCTGGTGATTGTCCTCGTAAAAGCTGAACAGACCTTTGTTGCTCACCAGATTGCGCACGGCCTCGGAATCTGGGAAGAGAATATCGATTTTGATGTTGTAGTGTTTGCGGACCTTCTCGATGAACTGGTAGGTATCAGCGTGCAGGCGGCCGGTATCCAGGCAAAACACTCCTACATCGGGTCGGATTTTGGTTGCCATGTCGACTAGGACAACATCTTCTGCACCGCTGAATGACAGAGCGATGTTCTCGAACTCCTTTAGTGCAAACTGCAGAATTTGCTGTGGTGTCTGCGTTTGCAGGTGGTTATCGAGGTCGAGAAGATTGAG
>JAEZGT010000020.1 GCA_023416875.1 Pseudomonadota bacterium | reverse complement strand
TGGTAAGTGCGCGGCAGACGTCGCGGCTTACTTCGCCGCATTGGGTGAAGAGCCGGTTGCACAGCCGGATCCGGTAGCGGGTAAGGCGTTATTCGAGGCGAGCTGCACAAACTGTCACGGCGCGGATGGTAAAGGTATCCCTCCTGTATTCCCTTCAGTACAGGGTGCGACCGCAGCGGATTTGAGTGCAGCTATTGCTGCCACTAGCGGTACTATGCCGACGATTGGTGCCAGTCTGACTCCAGCGCAAATCCAGGATCTCGGTGCTTATATGTCAACGCTAGCAAGCTCTTCGGGTGGTAACGCGGCAAATGGTGCAGCCCTCTATACCTCCAAGAGCTGCGCAGGTTGTCACGGTGCAGCGCGTGAAGGAATGGGCGCGTTCCCCGCTCTGACAGCGGCGGCGCTCACACCCAAATATGCTGACGCAGAAGCCTTGGCGGTGAAGGTCAAAACCATGAGCTTATATTCACCTGCGGCGGCTACCAGTGATGCAGAAGCATTGGATATTGCGACCTTCCTGTTGCAATAAGAAAAGCATCGATCTTCAATAAGCGGCCTCCGGGCCGCTTTTTTATTTCCGCCTACCGAACCTCTCCCTGCAGCGTCAACACCAACCGCCGGCTGCCGCCGTGGTTGCGGTGTTCGCACAGATAAATTCCCTGCCAGGTGCCCACATTCAAGCGACCGTTGTTGATGGGCAGGGACACACTGCTGCCGAGGATGCTGGATTTCAGATGCGCCGGCAGATCGTCGCTGCCCTCGTCGTTGTGGCGGTAGTAGGGCTGGTCTTCCGGGACGGCGCGATTGAAGTAGCTTTCGAAATCCTGCCGTACAGTGGGGTCGGCGTTTTCGTTGATGGTAAGTGAGGCGGAGGTGTGCTGGATAAATACATGCAGCAGCCCAACCGAAACCTGTCGCAACTCCGGCAGCTCGGCCAGCACATCCTGCGTAATCAAATGAAAACCGCGCGGGCGGGCTTTGAGTTGAACTTCTTTCTGCAACCACATTGAATATTCTCCGGTTCGATTTGCTGTTGGATGCTTTGCACGGATCCGCAGCATGATAACAAACAGACCAACATGAGAAGCGCGCGAACAGGGTTGCGATCAAATGTTTGTTTGGAAATTTTCCAATTCGAGGAATTATCCAATTTGAATCGCCACACCCTAACGCTGCGCAGGGAGATCAAATGTCGTCGCTAAGTTTCGGTAACTTGCCTGTGGCGGCAATCGCAAGAAATAAACAAATGGCATTCAATATTGCGCCATAAAATTAACGCGTTCTTTACTCAAAGCTTTCCTTTGCATAAAGGTCGTTATTGTGCGATTTTCGGCAACGAATATTTTCCGCCGAGCACAGCAAGCGTGCTTGGCCCATTCCATGTGTGCAAATGGGTTAGATCCCAAGGAGTTTTTATGTCTGAGTTCTCGCTAAAAAAACTTGTGTCGGTAGCCGTGCTTGCATCCGCAACTTTGCTCGGCGGTCTCGGCAGTCACATTGCCACAGCCGCAGCGCCACTCGCGCAAACGTCCGCTCCGGGTTTCTACCGATTAATGGTCGGCGAAGTTGAGGTGACGGCGATCAATGACGGGACGGTCGAGTTGCCGGTAGACCAGTTGCTGAATCATCCCGAACATAAAACCCATGCTGCCCTGGAAAAGGCATTTTTAAATGTACCGGTGGAGACATCGATAAACGCTTATGTGATCAACACCGGTGATCGATTGCTACTGATCGACGCGGGTGCCGGCGTACTTTTTGGGCCGACCTTGGGTAAGCTCATCGCCAATTTGCAGGCATCCGGTTACGAGCCTGAGCAAATCGATGATATTTACATCACCCACCTGCATACGGATCACATTGGCGGTTTGGTGAGCGAAAACACTTTGGCCTTTCCCAATGCGGTGGTTCATGTGGACAAAAAAGATGTGGATTTCTGGCTGAGCCAAGACAATCTGAATAACGCGCCGGATGAAGAGAAAGCGTCATACGCAAATGCTATCGCCATGTTGACTCCTTACCAAAGCGCAGGAAAACTCGCGCCGTTCCAGCATAAAACCCAATTTCCGCCTGGAATTAAAGCCATTTCAACTTACGGTCACACCGCAGGCCACACGGTTTATGAAGTGGAAAGCCAGGGACAGAAGCTGTGGTTGATTGGCGATTTGATCCACGTGGCTGCGGTGCAGTTGGATCATCCGAAAGTGACGATCGCGTTCGATACAGATCAGAAAAAAGCGGCGGCGCAGCGCGAGAAAATTTTTAAACAGGCCGCGAAGGAAGGAATTCTGATTGGCGCGGCGCACATTCAATTCCCGGGTCTGGGCCATTTGCGCAAGAAAGGTCATTCCTACGAGTGGATCCCGGTGAACTTTACGCAACTCAATTGATGTCGGGGCGCTGAGCCGTCCGTTCGTAGATCATCCGAAAAAGGGATCGAGCTGATCGATCCTTTAATCTGCTACTTAATCTTGATAGCGCCTTTCTCCACCGGGCGCTACTTTCTTGAAACGCTTGTACTCCCACTGATACTGCTCCGGCGCTTCCATCACCAGCCGTTCGACGCCGAGATTCAACGCAGTCAGGGAGACTTGCTGATCGTCGCTGTAAATCTCCTCGGGCGCCGCGCGATAAATCAGCTCAAAACCATCTTCCACTCGTTTTGCAAAAGCAAACACCGCAGCGCAGCCGGTGCGCTGGATCAGCTTGTGCACCAACGTCATGGTAAAGGCGGGATGCCCGAAGAACAGGGCGAAGTCGCCGCTGCTATCATCGTTGGGATTCTGGTCGGGCAGTATGCCGCTGATACCGTTGTTTTTTAGCGTCTTGAGCAGGGCGGCGACGCCTTTGGCATTGGTGGGCACCAGCTGCGCACCGGATTTTTCCCGGCCGGCGCGAATGACCTCGTCCAAACCGGCCAGTTTGGGTGGTTGGTAGAGGCTGGTGACGTTACCCAGACTGGCCAAGTGCAGCCCCAGCACCTCCCAGTTGCCCAGATGCGGCGCCAGTATCAGTAAGCCTTTACCTTCGGCGAGCGGCTTGCGCGCCAGCTCTTCACCTTCAATCCGGCGGATATAGCGCTGTACCGGCACCTCATTGTTGCGCCAGATCACGCACACCTCGGTTGCCACCTTGCCGGTTTCCCGCAAACTGGCGCGAGTCATGCGCTCGCGCTCCTGCGCGCTGAGGTGCGGTAAACACAGAGTGAGGTTTTCCCGGGTGATCTTGGTGCCGCGGCTGTTGAGCCGATAACTCACGACGCCCATAAACGCGCCGAGCCGGCGGGCGGCAGAGAGGGGAAGAAGGCCCACCAGGCGGAGGGCGCTCACGGCTAATGTGGATTTGGAAAAAGCCATGGGGATCTCGTTTTATTGCTGTGCGCGCATTCTGCCAAAATTCGCCGCCGTTCTCAGCGCAAAACCGAACAGTTGCTCGAAAAACGCTCCCGATACCAGGGTTTTCCACCATGGTCGAAGTGGAGGTCAATCGCTATAATTGCGCCCCTTCGTTCACTTTTGGCGAGCAATTTGCTCCCGCATTCGGGTAATTCCAGCCGTGACTTCCGCAAAACACAATCAGGTCAGTGACACTCAAGCAGCACCTCAGCAGACCATGGACGTCAGCACGTTTCAGGGTTTGATTCTCGCGCTCCAGCAATTCTGGGCCGAACAGGGTTGCGTGATTCTGCAGCCTTTGGATATGGAAGTGGGCGCAGGGACCTTTCACCCCGCCACTTTCCTGCGCGCCATAGGCCCGGAAACCTGGAACACCGCCTACGTGCAACCCAGCCGCCGCCCGACTGACGGTCGCTACGGCGAAAACCCTAACCGCTTGCAGCACTACTATCAGTTTCAGGTGTTGCTCAAACCCTCGCCGGACAATATTCAGGAATTGTATTTACAGTCACTGCAGCGACTCGGCATCGACACGCGTATTCACGATATCCGCTTCGTCGAAGACAACTGGGAGTCGCCGACTTTGGGCGCCTGGGGTCTCGGCTGGGAAGTGTGGTTGAACGGTATGGAAGTTACCCAATTCACCTATTTTCAGCAGGTTGGAGGTCTGGAGTGTTATCCCGTGTCTGGGGAGATCACCTACGGGCTCGAGCGTATCGCCATGTACCTGCAGAACAAAAATTCCATTTACGATCTGGTGTGGACACGCGATCCGCAAGGTAGTGTGGTGACTTACGGTGATGTTTTCCACCAGAACGAAGTGGAGATGAGCCACTTCAATTTCAGCTACGCCGATGTGGAATTTTTATTTAAAACCTTCGACGAATGCGAAGCCGCAAGTCAGCGCCTGATCGAAGCGCAATTGCCGCTGCCCGCTTACGAAATGGTAATGAAAGCTTCCCACGCCTTTAACTTGCTCGACGCGCGCTCCGCCATTTCCGTCACCGAGCGCCAGCGCTACATTCTGCGCGTGCGCACTCTTGCTCGCGCCGTCGCCCAGGCCTATTTCGACAAGCGTCTGGAATTGGGCTTCCCGCTCGCACCTCCCGCACTGCGTGAGGAAGTGATGAATAAAGCCAAAGCTGCCGCGGGAGAAAAAGCATGAGCACTCATCTGCATCATTTTTTGGTGGAATTGGGCACTGAGGAATTACCGCCGAAATCCCTGCTTACCCTAAGCACGGAATTCCAGAACCACGTGCAAAGCAGTCTGAAAAATCTCGGTGTGGAATTTGGCAACATCACGCCGTTCGCTACGCCGCGCCGTTTGGCACTGTTGATCGAAAATCTGCCGGAGACCACGCCATTTAAATCCGTCACCGTGTGGGGCCCGCCCGCGAATGTCGCTTTCGGCGCGGATGGCAAACCCACTAAAGCCGCAGAAGCTTTTGCCGCAAAAAATGGTTTCGCGGTTGCGGATCTCACCACCGCCAGCTATGGCAAAGTGGAAAAACTCAAATGCGAAAGAAAAACCGGCGGTGAGCCGCTGGTGAAATTACTGCCCGGTCTGGTGGACAACGCGCTCGCGCAATTGCCGATCGCCAAGCGTATGCGCTGGGGTGCAAAACGCGATGAATTTGTGCGCCCGGTGAAATGGTTGGTGATGCTGTTCGACGAGCAAGTGATTCCCTGCACCATTCTCGGTGTCACCGCCGGCAATCAAACCCACGGCCATCGTTTCCATTGCAATCGCGCGCTCACCATCACTGCGGCGACTGCCTATAAAAATCTCTTGCTGGAAGAGGGCAAAGTCATCGCCGATTTTGTCGAGCGCCGCGAAAGTGTACGCAACCAAGTAACCGCCACCGGCGAAAAACTCGGCGGCCACGCAGTGATCGATAACGATTTGCTCGACGAGGTTACCGCGCTGGTGGAATGGCCGGTCGCGCTCGCCGGGCGTTTTGAAGAACGCTTTTTGGCGGTGCCGGCGGAAGCGCTAATTTCCTCCATGAAAGAACACCAGAAATATTTCCACGCAGTGGATAACAACGGCGCGTTGCTGCCGCACTTCATTACTCTGGCGAATATCGAAAGCACTGATCCCGCCCAGGTCATCGCCGGTAACGAAAAAGTGATTCGCCCGCGCCTGTCCGATGCGGCGTTTTTCTTCGAAACCGACAAAAAGAAAACCTTGGACGAGCATCGGGAAAAATTAAAAACCGTGGTGTTCCAGGCGCAGTTGGGCACCGTGTTTGATAAAACCGAGCGCGTCGGGAAACTCGCCGGTTCCATCGCGCGCAAATTGGGTGCAGATGATGCTTGGGCGGAAAGAGCAGGGCGCTTGAGCAAAGCGGATCTCGCCACCGCCATGGTGTATGAATTTGCCGATATGCAGGGCATCGCCGGTTTTTATTACGGCCAGAAAGATGGCGAAGCCAAAGAAGTGTATTGGGCGCTGAAAGAGCAGTATCTGCCGAAATTCGCTGGCGACGAGTTACCCACTACCACCACTGGCGCAGCGGTCGCGCTGGCGGATCGCCTGGATACTTTGTCCGGCATTTTCGGTCTGGGCCAAGTGCCCACCGGCTCCAAAGATCCCTTCGGTCTGCGCCGCGCCTCTCTCGCGGTTCTGCGCATTCTGGTGGAAAAACACTACGACCTGGATCTGCGCGAACTGCTGCAGGAAGCCGCCAGCCGCCATCCATCGCTCACCAATCGCAAAGAGAGCATGGAGCAGGCGCTGACTTATATGCTCGAGCGTTTCCGCGCCTGGTATGAAGAAAAAAATATTCCGAGCGTGGTGTATCAGGCGGTGGCCGCAAAGGGCGTGACCAATCCGCTCGATATCGACAACCGTGTGCAGGCGGTGGCGGCGTTTTATCAATTGCCTGAGGCAGAGGCCCTGGCCGCAGCCAACAAGCGGGTATCGAATATTCTGGCCAAACAGCCGGTATCCGATACCACTGTGAAGGAATCCTTGCTGCAGGAACCGGCGGAACAGCAGCTGGCCGCTCAGGTGGCCGCGCTGAGAGAGCAGGTCGCGCCCTTATTTGCCGCACGTCAGTACAAAGAGGCCCTGGCGGCGCTCGCCGGTCTGCGTGCGGCGGTGGACCTGTTTTTCGACAAAGTAATGGTGATGGCGGACGATCCGAAACTGCGCGCCAATCGCCTGGCACTGCTGGCCGGTCTGCGTGAGTTGTTCTGGGAGGTGGCCGACATCTCCCAGCTCGCGGTGAGCCAATGAGCCCATGGGTGGTGCTGGACAGGGACGGCGTCATCAATTGCGAACGGAACGGCTGTGTGCGCTCAGTGGCCGAGTGGGAAGCCCTGCCGGGCAGCCTGGAAGCCATAGCCGCGCTGACCCGCGCCGGGTTTAAAATCGTGATCGCCACCAACCAGTCGGGCATCGCAAAAGGCCTGCTGACGGTGGCGGAGCTGGAGCAGATCCACCAGAAATTGAGTGACGAGGTGGAACGCACCGGCGGCCACATTCACGGGATTTTCTACTGCCCCCACGACAGCCATTCAGGCTGTGACTGCCGCAAACCGCGCACCGGTCTTCTCGATGCCATAGAGGCTCATCTCGGCGCGGACCTCGCCGGCGCACCCATGGTGGGCGACAGTCTCAAAGACATCCAAGCCGCCAAAGCCAAGGGCTGCCAGCCGATACTGGTGCGCACCGGCAAAGGCACCCAAACCGAAACCACCACACTTCTGTGGCCCCATTACGGCGTCGACATCCGGATCTTTGATGATTTGGCCGCCTTCGCCGACTTTCATATTCGGCAACACTGACATGCTGCTTCGATTGCGCGCGACCATTTTCGCCGTTGGATATTTGTTCACCGGCTTCGTCTACGGTTTTCTTTCGCTGTTTCTCTGGGTGTTGCCGCCGCTGGTGCGCCACCGCATTCTGATTTCCTGGTGCTGGCTGATCGTCAACTGGGTGCGCCTGGTGTGCGGCATCCGTTATGAGATTCGCGGCTTGGAAAATATGCACAAAGTTGCAGGGCCTAAGGTGGTGCTCTCCAAACACCAGAGCACCTGGGAAACCCTGGCGCTACAGCATCTGTGTTTTCCCGCCTCGACAATTCTGAAGCGCGAGCTGCTGAACATTCCTTTTTTTGGTTGGGGATTGCGTTGTTTGCAGCCCATCGGAATTGATCGGGAAAATCCTCGCGATGCGTTACGCCAAGTCAAAATCCAAGGTGTACAACGCTTGGCTTCCGGCTTGAACGTATTGCTGTTTCCCGAGGGCACACGCGTGGCACCCGGCACCCGTGGCAAATACGCCCGCAGCGGCCCGGAAATCGCCATGGAAGCGGGAGTGCCTATCATCCCCGTGGCGGTCAATGCCGGTTATTGCTGGCCACCAAAAAGCTGGATGCGTTATCCCGGTGTGGTGACGGTGGTGTTAGGAGAACCTATAGACCCCGCAGGGCGCACCAGCCGGGAATTGATTATTCAGGTGGAGGAGTGGATTGAGGAGGAGTTGGCGCGTTTGGGTGATGGCACTGATAAAGCAAAACATGCAGTGGCGGTAAACGCGCAGAATTAAGAGAAATTCATTTCACGTATTTTGTCGCGGCCACCAGTAGCGGTGACCGCGGCTCTCATCCTTTTAAGACTTCAACAACCCATTCACCTCCAACCAATACATAAACGAGTCAAACCATTTGTTACTGGTGCGATCCGGGTTACCTAAACCAAAACCGTGGCCGCCATTTTGATAGAGGTGAAATTCCACCGGAATTTTGGCGTCGTACCAGGATTTCACCACACCTGCTTCACCGTGGAAGAGAAAATCATCCACCGCAATGGCGGCAAATAAGGGTGGTGCATTTTTCGGTACTTTCACCGCTTCCATACTGCCGTAAATCGGGGCGATAAATGCCAGCTCGACTTTTTTGGATTCCAGGGCGGTGGCCATGGTCAGGCGCGCGCCGGCGGAAAAACCCATCATACCGAGTTTTTTCATATCCACATTCCACTCCTTCGCGCGGCTCTTGATCAGCGCGTAAGCCGCTTCCACATCGGCGAGTTGGTCGGCGAGATCGCCACCCGGTCTTTTCGGCCGTTGGCCAGTTTTTTTGGCCATCTCTTCCGCATCGGCAAACAGCTTTTTCATCTGCGCATCCAGCTCTTCCAAAGTGGGAGCGGTGGGTAGCAGGCGGTATTTCAAAACAAAGGCATTAATGCCGCGGGCGGCGAGCGCTTCTGCCACTTCCCAGCCTTCATTGCCCATGGACAGCCACATAAAACCGCCGCCGGGCGCCACTATGACGCTGGTGCCGGTGGCGATTTTCGGGTCGGCGAGAAATGGAGTGAGGGTGGCCTTGGAAATATTTCTCGCCATGGGATCGCCCCACTGGCGAAACCAGGATTCCGGCTCCGGCTGATTGGCGACTCCGCCAGTATTTAATGGAATGGCGTTCGGCTCTGCCGGCGCTTCCATCGGGTGCATTTTGCCGTCTTGAGCGAATACCGCGCTGCTCAGCCAAAAGCAGGCCGTTAGCAATAAAGTGGAAAATTGCCGTTGCATGATGTGTTTCTCCGGGATTTTTATTGTGGCGAATTCAGGTTGTTATTGTTATCGGCCCTGATGGTAGATAAAGAAGGTCCTCTTTCTCATAAGGTATATCATATTATGATTGAGGGGCAAGCACGGAGCGGCGCTGAGGGGTTTGCGCGTGGATGCTCCGTGCTGTGGGTAAATCAACGCTGATAATTTGAATCAGCGTTTTTCGTAATAATACTGCTCGCTGATTTTGTGGTACTCCGACACATCTTCAAGAAATTCGCGATAGGATTTCCAGACGCGTGCAAAAGTAGCATCTTTCGCAGCGGTCTCGTCGTAAATTTCCCAAGCGATTTTTTTCAGCGTTTTCAAAACATCGTCCGGGAAAGGACGTACATCCACTTTGTGATGGTCGATGAGCTCCTTCAGCGCCGTGTTATTGCGCGCGGTGTATTCATCGAGCATGTCCTGATTAATCGCTCTGGCCGCAGCGGTAATCATGGCCTGCAAATCTTTTGGAAGGGAGTCGTACAATTTTTTATTAATTATAAATTCCAAACCGGGGCCGGGTTCCTGCCAACCGGGGTAATAATAATATTTGGCGATTTGCTGAAAACCGAAGGCGCGGTCGTTGTAAGGGCTGACCCACTCCGTGGCATCGATCACGCCAGACTGTAGCGCCGTATAAAGTTCGCCACCCGGAATATTTACGGCAGTGCCGCCGGCTCGGGTAAACACTTCACCCGCATAGCCGGGAATGCGCATTTTCAGTCCTTTAAAATCCGCGATGGAATTGATTTCACGATTAAACCAGCCGCCCATTTGCACACCGGTATTACCCCCGGCAAACGGCACCAAATTAAAGGGTGCGTAAATTTCCCGCCATAATTCCAGACCGCCGCCGTAGTGCAACCAACCGTTGAATTCGGTTGCGTTCATGCCAAAAGGCACCGAGGCAAAAAAAGAGGAAGCGGGAATTTTACCCTTCCAGTAATAAGCTGCACCGTGGCCCATTTCAACGCTGCCGCTCGACACGGCGTCAAAAATTCCCATCGCGGGAACAATTTCGTTCGCGCCATAAACGGTAATTTGAATACGCCCGTTGCTCATCTGACGCAATAACTCCGCAAAATTTTCCGGCGCCAAACCAATACCGGGAAATTTTTTTGGCCAAGTGGTAACCAGACGCCAGCGATAAATTTCGCTGGACACTCCATCCTGTGATTGCATCGCGGTCACGGTTTTAGGTGTGCGCACGACTAACACGGTAAATAAAACCGCACTTATCAACAATGACAATAAGAGTGCAGCGGGCAACCACCAAGGCTTATATCTATAAATCATAAAAATAATTTTATCTGATGAAAAAGTTCGAATAAGATACGCCCCGCCCGCAGCGAATAGAAGCCGCGACGGTGCTCTAAATTTGCTCAATCGGGCAGCGACTTCTAATCTTATTTTCTTACACAACAAAGCGAACCCGCAGCAGCGGAGTTACGCGGATCTTCCGGGATAACGCTAACCGAGTTTCAGGTGCAAGAGCTTCTTCATGGCTATATACACCTCTGTTTCCAATCCACCTGTTAAACCCATCAACGCTCCAGTACTGCCTGGAAATGTTGGTCTGTTTGGGAGAAACGCATGAGCAGAAATCCTTTGTCCCCCTTTCGCCTGCTAGGCAAATCCTGGATAGCCGCGCTGCTACTGATGCAGCTGGGCTGTTCCGCCAGCAACGATCCCGCGGTGGAATATCAGTCCGGTTCAACACTCAATCCCTCCGGCCCCACGGCGCCGAACAATGAGCCCTTGACGCCCCCGGATCCGCGCAATCCAGCGAATTGGTTCAGCAACGGTGATCTCGAATCCGGCACCGGACCCTGGTATCCGCAGGGGGACAATGTTACAGCCACTCGCACGTCGGCGCAGCGTCACGGCGGCGATTACAGCCTGCTGATACAGGGCCGCTCGCTCGATTGGCACGGCGCGGTCATGCCGCTGATCAAAACACTGCCCCGTGGTGAATATGAAGCCTCTGTCTGGGTGCGATTGGCCGGAGACGAGGAGCCGGCGGAGATACGGCTTTCCCTTAAGACCCAGCCCGAAGGCGGAACGTCGACATTCACCACGATCCGCGCCGCTGAAGTGACCGCCGATGGCTGGACGCGCCTGTCCGGCACCTTCCAAAACAATAACCCCGGCCGCTGGGGCGACCTGACTCTCTACGTTGAATCCCCCGATACCAC
>JAEZGT010000397.1 GCA_023416875.1 Pseudomonadota bacterium | reverse complement strand
GAACCCAGGTGCTCCAGAGAAGCACTTTCCAGATCCAAACCAACTTCTTCAGAAATCACAGTACCGCCAGTCAACACTGCGATGTCTTGCAGCATGGCTTTGCGGCGATCACCGAAGCCAGGCGCTTTACAAGCAGCAACTTTTACGATGCCACGCATATTGTTGACCACCAGAGTAGCCAGCGCTTCGCCTTCAACGTCTTCTGCAACGATCACCAGCGGCTTACCAGACTTGGCAACGCCTTCCAGAACCGGGAGCAGCTCGCGGATGTTGGAGATTTTTTTGTCGACCAACAGCACATAGGGACTTTCCAGCTCTACGTTCATGTTGTCCTGGTTATTGATGAAGTAGGGAGACAGGTAACCGCGGTCGAACTGCATACCTTCCACAACTTCCAGTTGGTTTTCCAGGCCACTGCCTTCTTCAACCGTGATAACACCTTCTTTACCCACTTTTTCCATGGCTTCGGCAATGATGTCGCCAATGGAGGTATCGCTGTTGGCCGAGATGGTGCCTACTTGCGCGATGGATTTGGAATCAGCACAAGGCTGAGAAACGGATTTGATGTGGGCAACCGCAGCGATAACGGCTTTGTCGATACCGCGCTTCAGGTCCATCGGGTTCATGCCGGCGGCAACGGATTTCAAGCCTTCATTCACGATGGCTTGGGCCAGAACGGTTGCGGTGGTGGTGCCGTCACCCGCTTCGTCAGAAGCCTGTGACGCAACTTCTTTCACCATTTGCGCGCCCATATTTTCGAACTTGTCTTTCAGTTCGATTTCTTTTGCTACGGACACACCGTCTTTGGTTACGGTAGGAGCGCCAAAAGATTTGTCGAGTACCACGTTGCGGCCTTTAGGACCCAAAGTGGCTTTTACGGCGTCAGCCAGAATATTTACTCCCGTCAGCATTTTTTGACGGGCGCTATCACCAAATTTTACGACTTTAGCTGCCATGATCTTTTTTCCTAGTATTTAACTGAAGTGAATGGATGACCGGGAATTACTGGATAACCGCTTTGATGTCGCTCTCGCTGAGGATCACAAGCTCTTCACCGCCGATTTCGATGGTGTCGCTGCCAGCGTATTTGCCGAACACAACGGTATCACCCACTTTCACATCGACAGGACGCACGTCGCCGTTGTCCAGTACGCGGCCGGAACCGACTGCAACAACTTCACCTTGATTGGGTTTTTCCTTGGCGGAACCGGGCAGAACTATGCCGCCAGCGGTTTTCTGTTCTTCTTCCTTGCGACGCACCACAACACGATCGTGTAAAGGACGGATTTTCATTAAGGTTTTCTCCACATGTAGCGTTTTTGATTGTGCTCCTGCCGGGATCATAAACCTCTCATCCAGATGCTGAACTGAGCGGCTGCCTGGCAGGCTGTTTTGACATCTCCAGTATTGGAGTCCCCACCCCGCCATCGCGCGGCGGGTGAAAAAGTCTGTGGGCGAAAATGGGAGCGCTTTTGCTGATTTCAACACCCGCGGCGAAAAATATTTCGCTTTGGACCAGAACCTATTTTAGGTTCGAGGGCCGCTTCTATCGTCGCGATCAAATTCGCCTTCGATGATCCGGCCTTGCGTCTGACTGCGCCGGCTTCGCACCACCACACCTGAGGCGAACCAAGGGCGTAGGAGTCGTTTAAGCAACAAGCGCCGCAATGGCGGCAACAGACAGCAGAGCCCCACCAGATCGGTAAGAAATCCCGGCAACAGCAGTAAAAATCCCCCCGCCGCAACAAACACACCACCTAACATTTCCTCGGCGGGCACCTGTCCCTGCGCCAGCTTTTCCCGTGCGCGCAGCAGCGTGGAATAACCCTGCTGACGCAACAGCAAAATACCGATTGCCGCCGTCAGCAACACCAGCCCGATAGTCGGCGCCGCGCCGATCCGCGATCCCACCAGGATCAAAATGAACAGCTCTAGCAGCGGCAAGAGCACGAACGGGACAAGAAGAAGGCGCACCACATCTCCGGATTTGCGACTGAAAAACCTCAATGGGGGCCAAGATCAGGAATGCAAGGCTATCTTTAGGCAAAGGCCATCTTCAGCTTCAGGCAAAGACCATCTTCAGCTTCAGGTAAAGGTCATCTTCAGGTAAAGGCCCGTCAGGCAAGATCATCACCAGGCATAGTTGGCACCGAGGCGGTAAATCGTGTCCTGCTGGGAGGCGAAGATATTCTGGTCGCGCGCGTGATTGATGTAGGCCCACTCGACACTGAAATTGGCGGAGATGCCGAAGCCTAGGGGGAAATTCAGCCCGGTATCCGAACGCAACTCCCAACGCTTGCTGTCGCCGGGTTCGGGGGAAGCCAGTGAACGGTTGTACTGGTGCTTGTGATAAAAATTGAGTCCGCTGCGGAAGGTGTGGCGGAAATTCGCGGCCAGCCGCAGGCCGGGATAAGTGTCGGGCTGCACCGGCGGGGGATTTTGAGCAATATAAGTGCGGTTGTATTGCAGCGCCGCCTCGAAATCCAGGGAGGATTTTGGCGTTTCCCAGAACAAGTGACCGAGACCGGAAGACGCACGGTATTCCTCTTGAATATTGCGGCTGTCATCCTGCTCCGCGGAAATTTTATTGGCCCAATACCAGCGCGGCAGAAAAAACCAGTTAAGTGAATAAGAGCCGAGACTGCGTTTCACCCGGGTTTTGAACACCAGGCCGTTGGCGTAATCGTAACTGGTGGTGCTCTGGCTGTTATGACTGATGTTGACGTCGTGGCGCAAATCACCGTGGCGCAAACGTACTTCCGTCATCACTTCTTGATATTCCGCGCGGGTGTTGCCGGTCTGCTTCCACCCCGTGACCCGGAGAGCACCGCCATAGGAATAACTGGTCTCACTGTGGTTGGCATAGGGAATCACATACTTGAGTCCCATCAGCGCATAGACTTTCTTTTTTCCGGGACCGCAGCGAAAGCGCACTTTACGCTGGCGCATTTCCAGCCAAATACAGGGGTTATTTTGCCCGCGGATTTTTAACTGGGTCGAGGAAGACAAACGTTCAACCCGGACTTTGGGCAGGCGGATCTCGCCGAAGTTATCCGCCAGCCAGATAACAAATTCTTCCTCAATACCTTGTAGCTCGCCGGAGATCACGTCGCCATTATCCAGCACCACCTGACCGGCAAATGCCGGCAGCGAGAACAACACAATCACAACCGCCAGCGCCAAGCGCCGCGTCATACCATCAAGACAAAAACCAAACAACGGAACGACTCCTAAATTTGCACGCCGTAAGCTGCTAGGATGCGCACGTGCTACGCCGCTATAAACCCGGGAAGCCTAAGCCAAGATCACCATATGTCAAATCGCAGCGCCATTTTTGCGGTCATCAATGCCATACCTGCGGGACAGGTGGCCACGTACGGTCAGGTCGCCCGCTTAGCAGGTCTTCCCGGCGCCGCGCGTCTGGTTGGCAATACGCTGCACACATTGCCGGAGGGCACACGCCTGCCCTGGCATCGTGTGATCAATGCCCAAGGTCGAATTTCGCTGCCGCCGGATTCCCCGAGTTACGCTGAACAGGCGGCGCGTTTGCGCGCGGAGGGTGTGACCATCGAAAACGGCAAGCTATCCCTGGCGCAGCATCAATGGCAGCCCTCTGCCAGCACGGTCTCCTCAAAAAACTAAGGCTCACTCGTGACAGCAACACAATCCGACTACAAAGGCTGGCGCGGCATCCGGCGCGCCTTTGCCACCCCTTCCGCCTTCACCATGCTGTGCCTGGGTTTCGGTTCCGGCCTGCCCTTTCTGCTGGTGGGCTAC
>JAEZGT010000395.1 GCA_023416875.1 Pseudomonadota bacterium | reverse complement strand
GCGAACAATTGATGCTGGTGGTGCCGGGGGAGCGCGCCGGAGCGGCGCCGCGAATCGGCTATTTTACCCTACTGAAAATTCTGCAAACCCGCACTGAACTGGATAACTCTCTCGCCATTACCCATCTTGCCACCGCGGCCAGTTTTACCGCACAACCGGATAAAATCTCCGGCATGCGCCTTAAGGTCGAAGATCTTTATTCAGCGCGGGAAATTGTCTGGAACGCGTTAACTCAGCTAGGGCGCAATTACTATGGCGCCAGTTGGTTGAATACCCACGGCAATCTCTACCAAGCCATTCATATGTCGAAAAAGC
Source organism: Pseudomonadota bacterium (assembly GCA_023416875.1). Lineage (GTDB taxonomy): Bacteria > Pseudomonadota > Gammaproteobacteria > Pseudomonadales > Cellvibrionaceae > UBA5868. The sequence continues at coordinate 5,727 of JAEZGT010000395.1, read as the reverse complement.
TGGTGGCCTTGCTGATGTCGCTGATTGTGGCGATTGCGGCATTTAACGTGGTGTCCACGTTGGTGATGGTGGTGGTGGAGAAGCAGGGTGACATCGCCATATTGCGCACCTTCGGCGCCTCCACCAGGGACATAATGGCCATTTTTATGGTGCAGGGGACCGTAATCGGTGTTATCGGTACTGTCTTAGGTATTGTTTTCGGTTTGTTACTGACCCTGGTAGTGCAGCCGATGGTACATTTTTTCGAATTGCTATTTGATGTTCAGTTTTTGAAATCGGATGTTTATCCACTTACATATCTGCCTATCGAGATCGCCACGGGCGATGTCGCTCGAGTGGCGATTACGGCGCTGGCGATGAGTTTTGTCGCTACACTTTATCCCGCTTGGCGAGCCAGTCGAACCCGGCCGGCGGATGTGCTGCGCTACGAATAATGCTCATCTAAGCTCAGTTTTTCCAGTCTTTATCAAAAATAATAATTAACGCATTCGTTTTAAAATTTTTTTGCATTATCTCCTTGTCCGCCTCACGGCTTACAAAGCCTTGTCTATACTCCTTGGTAATAAGCGCTCGCTAACGGTTTTTTCTCATTAATGGCGTGCATAAATTCCAATGGATGATATATGGCTTTCCTATCGGGTCTGTCAGTTGACCGCAAGATTTATATTATTCCACTGCTTGCGGTGGTGAGTTTTGCCATTTATTTGGCGATCAACGCCAGCATGGCACTGCACAACGCCGAAATGTTGCAGACGGCGCGCGATCGTGATTTTCCCGTTCTGCGCCTCTCTGATCGGGTCCTTTTTGGCCTGGAACGTATTAACGAAGACCTGCAGGCTGCGGCCACCACCGCCGATGAAGAGTCGCTGCAGCTTGCCCAAAAATCCTATGAAGCCCTGCGGCAGGACTTCCAGCAGCTCGCCACTCTGGCTGGAACGCTGCGGCCGGAGGTCGAAGTTATGGAGCGGGATTTCGGCACTTATTACGGTCAGGCCTACGATCTTGCCAAAATGATGTTGGACGGTTCAGCGGACTTCAATCTGCTCGGCAGCCGCTCGGCGGCGATGAATCAATCCTACGACAATATCCGCAAAAAGCTTGAAAAATTTCAGGAAGATCGCTTGCAGCAATTCCAAAATCGCTTTGCCGATAGCAATAAAGCTGCGGAAAGTCTGGTGGAGTTGGGCGTGGTGATGGGGGTTGTCACACTGATTTTGCTGGTGCTGGTAACGGTGCCACTGGTGCGTGGTATTAAAGGCAGTTTAATTGAAGTGGTCAATTCCCTGCGGGATATTGCGGAAGAAAATGGCGATTTAACGGTGCGTTTGCACTCGCGCAGCGGCGACGAAATTGGCCAGTTGGTTTATTGGTTCAATTCCTTTATGGACAAATTGCAAAAGGTGATCTCGCGGGTAGTGGAAACCTCTGAACCTTTAAACGAACTCGCCGGCAATCTCAATCAGATGGCTGAGACCGCAAATCAAACCATTGCTCAACAGCGCAATGCGTCCACCCGCGCCAAATCCGCAATAGATGAAATCAGCAATAACGTTAGCGATATAGCCGACAGCGCAACACTTGCGGCCCAAGCTGCGGCAGAAGCGCACAAAACTGCCGGCGTTGGTCACGAAATCGTGGCCCAAACCGTCAGCAGTATTCAGAAACTCGCTAATAACGTCCTGAATATTCAAGATGTTATTCACCAGTTGGAAAAAGACAGCAGCAAAGTAGGCAATGTGCTAGATGTCATCAGAAGCATTGCAGAGCAGACCAATTTATTGGCCTTGAACGCCGCTATCGAAGCCGCTCGAGCGGGAGAGCAGGGGAGGGGCTTTGCGGTGGTCGCGGATGAAGTGCGCACCCTCGCGTCGCGCACGCAGGAATCTACTCTCGAAATTCAGGAAACTATCAGCAAATTGCAGCAGGTCGCTAAGTCGGCAGTGTCGGTGATGCAGGAAAGTGCAAGTCAGGCGCAGATCAGTGTGGAAAAAGCCAATAACGCCGGCGACAGTTTGCAGGCCATTAATTTGTCCATCAGCAATATCAACCAGATGAACGAAAAAATTGCGCAGGCCACCCATATTCAGGCGCGGGTCGTCCAGGAAGTAGTGCAAACCATCAATGAAATTCACGAAGGCTCTGAGAGAACAGCAGAACGCTCTGCGTTGCTGAGTTCTGTCAGTCAACGCCTGGCGAAATCCGCCAGGGAAATGAGCGAAATCACGCGCAGTTTCCGTGTATGACGCACCGGTATCCGGTGTAATCACAAAAAAGGGGGATTTATGAAGAAACAAATCTGGCGTTGCACCGCTTGTTCATTGTTGCTGGGCCTTGCCGCTCAGACGAGCAATGCGGCGGATATTCAATTCCGCGGTTTTGCCTCGTTTGTTGGCGGCTCAACCCTGAGTTCCGACGACACTTTATACGGATATGACGATACCCTGAATTTTCGTCACGATTCATTAATGGCGTTGCAAATGGACGCGACATTGGACAGTAACCTTAGCGCGACTATGCAGATTATGAGTCGAGGCGCGGACTCTTACGATCCGGTGGTGGAGTGGGCGTACCTTACTTATAAATTCAGCGACGAACTTCAGCTAAGCGCCGGACGGATTCGTATTCCGTTTTACCGCTACTCGGATTTTATGGATGTCCGTTATACCTATAATTGGTTAAAAGCGCCGCAGACTGTGTACGGCTTTGACTTCGCAGGGTATGACGGTCTTTCGGGCGTTTACTCGACACAGTTTGGCCGTTGGGATTCGTCGTTGCAGCTTATCCTCGGCCAGTTTGAAGGCGAGACGGGCGGGTTTGATGCCACTCTGGAAGATCTCAAAGGTTTTAGTTGGACGTTAACACGTGATTGGTTAACGTTGCGCGCGGGTTATGTCAGCTCGAAGGGAACGATCGAGATCGATGAGATCGAGCAACTCGCAAACGGAGTAGAAGCTATTGGTGCGGGCAATGGTCAGAATCTCTCTGGTCTGGCAAGCGCTATACGTCTCGATGGCGACTCAGGAGATTATTTTGGTTTGGCGGTGGGAGTTGATTACAACAACATATTGCTTGATGCTGAATATATTGAATATGCACTCGAAGACAGCTTGGTAGCTAAGTCCAGCGCCTACTATCTAGCGGCGGGCTATCGATTCGACAAGTGGATTCCAATGTTGACATATTCACGCGCTGAATCGGACCCGCAGGATGATGTGCTTGACGCCGTTCCCGCGTCCGCAGCGAACCTGCAAACAGGAATGGGCACGCTAGGACAAATGATCGCCGGAGCAGTAGCCGCTACGGAAGCCGAAACAAAATTACTGGACGTAGCCTTGCGCTATGACTTTCACCACTCGGCGGCTTTCAAACTCGCGTGGACACAAGAAGAAAACATGGCCGGCGACAAAAATCAGTTGCTGCGCTTTGCGGTCGATCTGGTGTTCTGAGGAGATTATGATGATGAAATTATTTAGCGTATTGCTGATTCTGCTATCAAGTGCCATGAGTTATGCCGAGGTCGTGGTTATAGTGCATCCGTCGAACAACAACAGCTTCGCCAAAGACGAACTTGAAGCATTATTTATGGCGAAGAAATCCAGCTTTGCCGATGGCAGTAAAGCGACGGTTTATTATTTGTCGGCGGATGACGGCAATCGTCATCAGTTTGATGAAAAAGTGTTGGGAAAATCGAGCTCGCAATTAAAAGCCTATTGGTCGAAACTGGTTTTTACGGGCAAGGGTACACCGCCGCCGGAACTGAGCAACTCCGTTGAAGCTGTTGCCAAAGTGGCGGCGGAGCCAAGTGCTATCGCTTATGTGGATAAAACGGCAGTAAAAGATGGGGTAAAAGTGGTTTTTACTTTGCCATAATTATTTTTCTAGGCGACGTGCGCGGCGCTGTTTCCAGCGATCCGCGACGTGCCAGCGCCAAAATCCCTGCACCATTAGATAACCCGCCAGGCCTGAACCAATACCGAACATCAGACAGCCGAGTAAAAACGGTTTCCAGATCGCCAAAAATCCCGACGACAGCCAATCCCAACTCAGCTCAAAGTTGAACCCTACCGGCGGTCGCCCCAACATCCAGGCGCCGGCCTTGTACGCGGCGTAAAACAGCACCGGCATCGTCACCGGGTTGGTCAGCCAAACCAAGCTCACTGCAATCGCTAGATTGCACCTCACCATTAATGCGATGGCGCCAGCAACGGGCATCTGCCCCGGTATCGGAAGAAAGCAGACAAAAAGGCCTACCAGGAAGGCGAGTGAAACGGAGTGGCGATTGAGATGAAATAAATTTGGGTCGTGCAGCACTTTGCCAAGAAATTGCAAACCCGGGGTCTCGCGGATTTTTTTGGCGTCGGGTAACCAGCGTTTCAAAAGCTTGCGTGGCATCGGATACAAATCAATTTGGCGTTTGCGAGGGCGGCATTATGCCGAGTCCCGCAGCCTAAAACCACACGGGCCGGCTGGTTCGGCCGCGCACTGCGTGTTAGATTTGCAGCCCTGTCACCTGGACGTGTCAGTCACTTGCATGGAGGCGTCGTTGCTTTACCTGTGGTCATTTGCCGCCGGAATAATTCACATCCCGGTCTACTCCTTTCCCTGGTCGGTACCCTTGCTGTCGTGTGCTGCATTGGGTTGCCTGCTGTTATCGCGCTATCAAAAAATCTTTATGGGCGCTCTCGCCTGCGGTTTTCTGGGCATGGCATTGGGCAGCTGGAATTTGCAGCGCCTGTGCGCCGCGCAACTCTCGCCGCAATTCGATCAGAGTCTGCATACCGTTACTTTCACCATAGTCTCGATTCCGCGCAAAAACCCAGCGTCACAGGCCTTTGTTGCGGAGGTGAATGCACTCGATTGTGCCGGTGCGGAATGCCCTACGGAGCTGCTCCAGCGCCGCGTGCGCCTGTCCTGGTATCGAGCGCAACACACATTACAGGCTGGCCAAATCTGGTATGGGCCGGTGAAATTGCGCCGCCCGCGCGGCACGGTAAATCCACACGGCTTCGACTATCACGCGTGGCTCCTCGCCCAGGACGTGGCTGCCACGGGTTCGGTGCGCAAAGCAGAGCAAATCGGCGAGCGCTGGACCTGGGCGGGATATCGCGCGGACTTGATGCACTCTTTACTCGATGGCTGCGAATCACCTTACCGGCGGTTTTGGGCGGCGCTGCTGATTGGTGAACAGAGTGAAATTTCCCAGGATGACTGGTCGCGTTTGCAGGCGACGGGGACAGTCCACCTGTTGGTGATCTCCGGTTTGCATATAGGGCTGGTGGCTGGCTGGTGTTTTTTGTTGGGCGCCGCGTTCGGTCGAATAGTGGGTTGCTGCCATCGCGGTTCGAATGCACTGGTTATGCAATGGCTGCCGCCCTTACTTGCATGTGGAGGTGCGGCGTATTACGCCGCTCTCGCCGGGTTTTCCATTCCGACCATTCGCGCTCTGGTGGCTTGTCTCGCGCTGATGCTGTGCCGGGTTTTTGGACTCAACTTGTCGCCTTTTACGCTATTGGGAGTGGCCTTGGCTGTGGTCGGGCTGAACGAGCCTTTGGCGTGGGAGAGTGCAGGGTTCTGGTTGTCATTTTTAGCCGTGGCACTGCTGTTTTACGTGTTCAGCGGCAGAAGTCAGCAAAAGCCACTGCGGGCGTTTCTCATCACCCAGCCCATGATGGCCATCGGTCTGACGTTGCCGCTGTGGCTCATAGGGCAGGGCACCAGTCTTAGTGG
>JAEZGT010000373.1 GCA_023416875.1 Pseudomonadota bacterium | reverse complement strand
TTGCCGTAACTCATCAAGCGCTGGTAGCGCTTGTCCAGCAGTTGGTCGGTGGGCATGGCGGAATAGCGGTCCACCTGTTCAGACAGGCGCGCTTTCAGCGTTTCGGACATGGCTTCGATATCGCGATGAGCGCCGCCGCGGGGTTCGGGGATGGTTTCGTCCACTATGCCCAGGTCCTCCAATACACGGGAGGTCACACCCATGGCCTCTGCCGCCAGGGGCGCCTTGTCCACGGTTTTCCAGATGATATTGGCGCAGCCTTCCGGAGAAATAACGAAGTAGGTGGCGTACTGGAGCATGTTCAGGTGGTCGCCCACGCCGATGGCCAAGGCGCCACCGGATGAACCTTCACCAATTACGGTGCAGATAATCGGAGTACGCAGACGCGACATCACCGCCAGGTTTTGCGCGATGGCTTCACTGATACCGCGCTCTTCCGAGTCGATACCGGGGTAGGCTCCGGGGGTGTCGATCAGAGTGAGCACCGGCAGCTTGAAGCGCTCCGCCATGTTCATCAGGCGCAGGGCTTTGCGGTAGCCTTCAGGCTTGGGCATACCGAAGTTGCGCGAGACTTTCTCCTGCACGCTGCGGCCTTTTTCTTCCCCGATCACCATCACTGGTTTGCCGTCGAGCCGACCTATGCCGCCGATAATGGCTTTGTCGTCGCCGAAATGACGGTCGCCGTGCAGCTCTTCCCAGTCGGTGAAGATGCGCGCGATATAGTCAGAGGCGTAAGGGCGCTGGGGATGGCGGGCCACCTGGACGATCTGCCACGAGGTCAAGTTTGAATAGATGCTTTCCGTAAGTTTTGCGGATTTTTCCCTGAGACGTTCGATTTCTTCTGTGATGTTCAAGCGGTTGTCGCTGCCCACCAGTTGGAGCTCGGCAATTTTTCCTTCCAACTCGGCGATGGGCTGCTCGAAAGACAAGTAATTCAGGTTCATATTCAGTTCTGGTTATGGCTGGGGGACGGTCGAATGGCCGAATGAAAAATTGCGCGCAAGTTTATCACTATCCTCACAAAATCTTCACGAGATTGTGCATGTTCACGAAATCGCCCCCATTCCGTTTTGGCGATAGATGACTCTGACCTTCTCCTGACCGTAGAGCCCGCGTAGATGCATCAGTAGATCGTCCGTGGGTTTGACCTTCCATGAGGAGCCGAGCCATAACTGCGCCGCGCAGTCCGGGCGCTCATACTGCAGGCCAACGGTGCAGTTGCCCTGACTATGCGGTTTCAAGACCTCTTTGAGCTGCAGCACGCTGTTGGCAGCCAGCTCAGCGTGCGACCACACGATATTGATGGCCTGGGCCCGCGCCAGACGCGCCTCACTGAGGTCTGCCACTGTATCGGCGCGCATCTTCAGGCCACCGCTGTAGTCGTCGTTGCTGATGACGCCCTCGATCACCAACATCGCATCTTTCGTGAGTTTGTCCCGATAGGCGGCGTAGGTATCAGCGAATGCCGCCACTTCGATACGCCCGCTGCGGTCGTCGAGAGTGACAAAGGCCATGCTGTCGCCGCGTTTGGTTTTCATCACGCGGAAGGCGACCACCAGACCGGCAACCGTCTGCTTAGCCTTGTCGGGCTTAACGTCGGCGATGCGGCAGGAGACCAGGTGCTTCAACTCGTCCTGGAATTCCTCGATGGGGTGACCGGTCAGGTAGAGACCGAGAGTTTCCTTCTCGCCGTTCAGCCTTTCTTTAATGCTCCAGCGCTTGGTGCGGCGGAATTCGGCGTAAACGTCTTGGGTTGCGGCCTCTTCTTCGACTATGGCGCCGAACAGATCCACCATGCCTGCGCTGGCATTGGCGGCGCTCTGCTCCGCGGTTTTGACCGCTTCGGCAAGAGCGGACCACATCACGGCGCGGTCGTAGTCCACATCCACGCCGGCGCCGAGCCGGTCGAGGGCGCCGCTGCGCACCAACGCTTCCAGGGCGCGTTTATTGACCTTGCGCGAATCCACCCTGGCGCAGAAGTCGAACAGATCCTTGAATGGTCCGTCCTTGCGCGCGTTGATGATGTTTTCGATCGGGCCTTCGCCCAGACCTTTGATAGCACCCAATCCGTAGATGATGTTGTTCTGATCATCCACGGTGAACTGGAACTGACCGAGATTCACATCCGGCGGCAACAGAGTGAGGCCCATGTTGCGGACCTCTTCGATAAAGGTCACCACCTTGTCGGTTTTATCCATATCCGACGACATGGTGGCGGCCATAAATTGCGCCGGGTAATGCGCTTTCAACCAAGCAGTTTGATAAGAAACGATGGCATAAGCGGCCGAGTGCGATTTGTTGAAGCCGTAGCCGGCAAATTTTTCCACCAGGTCGAAAATACGAATCGCCAATTCAGGATCTACGCCCTGCTTCTTCGCCCCTTCTTCAAAGACGGCGCGCTGCTTGGCCATTTCTTCCGGTTTTTTCTTACCCATGGCGCGACGTAGCATGTCGGCGCCGCCGAGGGTATAACCCGCCAGCACCTGGGCGATCTGCATCACCTGTTCCTGATAAACGATAACCCCATAGGTGGGCTCAAGAACCGGCTTCAGGCTGGCGTGCTGGAATTTGGCGTCCGGGTAGGCCACCTGGGCGCGGCCGTGCTTTCGGTTGATAAAGTCGTCCACCATCCCGGATTCCAAAGGACCCGGTCGGAACAGCGCCACCAGAGCGATCAGATCTTCGATGTTATCCGGCTGCAGACGCTTGATCAGATCCTTCATGCCGCGGGATTCAAGCTGGAATACTGCGGTGGTTTCCGCGCGTTTAAGTAGTTTGAAGGTGGGTGCGTCATCCAGGGGAATCGCGCTGATATCCAGGGGCGGCTCGCCTTTCTTGGCGAGTTGCTGGTCGATCATCAGGCGCGCCCAATCGATGATGGTCAGGGTGCGCAGTCCGAGGAAGTCGAACTTCACCAGACCGGCTTCTTCCACATCGTTTTTATCGAATTGAGTTACCAGACCGCCGCCGGTCTCGTCGCAATACAGCGGCGCGAAGTCGGTCAGTTTGGTCGGCGCGATCACCACACCACCGGCGTGTTTACCGACGGTGCGGGTAATCCCTTCCAACTGCAGTGCCATATCCCAGATTTCCTGGGCATCGCCGTCGTTCTGCAGAAATTCTTTTAACTGCGGTTCTTGTTCCAGCGCCACTTCCAGCGTCATACCCGGTGTGGCGGGAATCAGTTTGGACAGTTTGTCGGCAAGGCCGTAGGACTTGCCCTGCACCCTCGCCACGTCACGCACCACCGCCTTCGCGGCCATGGTACCGAAGGTGATGATCTGGCTGACCGCGTCGCGGCCATAGGTGTCGGCGACATAGGAAATCACCCGGTCGCGGTTGTCCATGCAAAAGTCGATATCGAAGTCGGGCATGGACACCCGCTCCGGGTTCAGGAATCGTTCGAACAGCAGGTCGTATTCCAGCGGATCCAAATCGGTGATTTTCAGTGAGTAGGCCACGAGCGAACCAGCACCTGAACCCCGCCCCGGCCCCACGGGAATATCGTGATCTTTGGCCCACTGGATAAAGTCCATCACGATGAGGAAGTAACCGGCGAAGCCCATCTGAATAATGATATCCAGCTCAAACTGCAGACGATCCTCGTAGACTTTGCGCCGCGCGGCATAGTTGGGACTGTCCGACGGCAGAATGCGCTGCAGCCGTTTTTCCAACCCTTCAAAACAAATTTTTCGGAAAAAATCGTTTTCGGTTAAACCTTCGGGGACGGGGTATTCCGGCAGGAAGTATTTGCCCAACTGAATATCCAGCGAACAGCGCTTGGCAATTTCCACGGTATTGGCAAGGGCTTCGGGAATATCGCTGAACAGCTCCGTCATTTCCTCTGCAGTGCGTAAATATTGCTGCTCGCTGTAGCGGCGTTCGCGGCGCGGATCGTCCAAGGTTCTGCCTTCGCCGATACACACCCGCGCTTCGTGCACTTCAAATTGATCGGCATCGAGAAAACGCACGTCGTTGGTGGCGACTACCGGCAACTCCAGCCGGTCGGCCAATTGCACGGCGCGCTCAATATAAATGCCTTCGTTTTCCCGGCCGGTGCGCTGCAGCTCCAAATAAAAACGGTTGGGAAAATCCGCCATCCAACCGCGGGCGAGCGCTTCCGCCTGCTCGATGCGATCACCAATAAGCGCTTTGCCTATATCGCCCGCACGCGCGCCGGAAATCGCGATCACGCCCTCGCTGTGGCGCGCGACCCATTCACGCCGCACATACGCTTGACCCAGGTATTGGCCTTTTTGATAGGCGAGGGAAATGAGTTCGACGATGTTTTTGTAACCTGTGTTGTTTTGCGCAAATAAAGTGATCAGATGCGCCGGGGCGTCCTCTTCCTCACCGCGCACATAAAAATCACAACCGCAAACAGGTTTAATGCCGGCGCCCTGGGTCGCTTTATAAAATTTGATCAGGCCAAAATAATTGGTAAGGTCCGTGACGCCGCAGGCGGGCATTTCCAGTTTCTGCAGGCGCTTTACCAATCCCTTGATGCGGATAATGCTATCCATCAGAGAAAATTCGGTGCGCACCCGCAGATGTACAAAATTTGAACTCATATTTCACTACCACAACCGTTCGATCAACAAACCCAGCGAAATGAGTGCTCGCATTATTTGTGAAGGTCGCGCCCGCAAACAGGGCAGCGCTGGCCATTCTAGGGCGTACCC
>JAEZGT010000309.1 GCA_023416875.1 Pseudomonadota bacterium | reverse complement strand
GCATATAGGGCGCGGTCTTGGTGATATTGCGCATGGTCGGCGTTTTAAAGCGGCCCTGGGCCAGTTTTTTCTCGTCCGCGTTTAATTTTGGATTGGCCGCCGCGCCTATATCCGCAATGCCATTGTTCAACGTGATATTCGGCGGGGTAAGGATGTTGTGATAGCTGAAGGACGTGAACAGTTGTTTATCAGCGCCCCAACCGGCGTGACAGTCCAGGCAGGCAGCTTTGCCATCAAACAAGCGGCGGCCGAGTTTTTCCTGTTCAGTCAGTTCCACCAGGCCGCGCTGGGCATAATCAAATTTGGACGTGAAGGGTGCAAAGGTGTCCGTCATCTGAAAAGCCTGCAACGCATCCGCTGCGGCGTTCAAAAGATTTTCGTTATTGCTGAATACTTCTTTGCCATAAATGGTTTCGAAGAGGTTGGTGTAACTGGTTTTGCGCAGATTGTCCGCGAGAATTTCCCGGGTATTGCCCATTTCGATGGGATTGAGCAGCGGCCCTAACGCCTGCTCGGCCAAAGTGTCTGCGCGCCCATCCCAGAACTGCCCGCCAACCCAGGTTCTGCGCCAGTCCTCATACATAAAAGACCCGCTGAATTTGGCGTACATCAACGATGGCGTATTTCGCACTCCTGGGGATTTATTGGCGCCTTCACTGACCACTTTGCCGTCACTGAAGGCCATATCCGGCCGATGACAGGTCGCGCAGGACTGGCCCGGTGGATTGGACAGGGATGGGTCGTTGAACAGGATATTGCCGAGGGCGGCTTTTTCGGTCTGTTTGGGATCGACAGGAACTGGCTCGGGGGCGCCATCCTGAGCATTGGCACCCAGGGCTATGGCGAGGGTGAGGGCGCATAAAAAACCGGCGCGGGTAGGACTAAAACGCATGAACACTTCCACAGGAGACGAACGAAAATCGCGGCCAGAATAAACAGCCGGGCACGATTGGACAACCAACTGGGCCCCATTCTCCGGATTTGCATGGGATTGCTTGCGCGGCTGAGAGCCCGGTCAGGTTGCCAGGCCGAGCCAGCGGCGGGTGTGCGGGAGGCGTTTCAGGACCAACCATTCCAGAAGGAGTACTAAAACCAGGGAAATCGCCAGCAGCGGCAATACCAGCGCGAGGACCAGGATGATTGCGCCGATCACTTTGCCGGTGCGGGCATTTGGCAGGGGTGGCGGCGCACCCAGGGCATCTTTGGGTTTGCGGCGGCGCCAGAGAATAAAAGCGCTGATGCACATCAGGGTAAGTCCCATAGTGGTGAAGACGCCGAGCACCTGGTTGAACCAGCCGAACAACTGGCCTTCGTGGGCGGCTATGCCGACGCCAATCACGCGGTCAATGGCTGGTTTTTCGGCGAAGGATTTGGTGCGGATGACATTGCCGCTGCTTCCGTCCAGCCAGGCTTCCGCCCGCAGCGGACGATTTTGCGTCTGGGATTTTAAGGTCCAGGCGCCCGGCATGTCGGCTGCGGGGGCGAGTTCCGCTGGTGGTGCAAAATCCAGGGCGAGGGCGTTTTGCACCAGTGTTTCCGGCAAGTGAACTGCGGATGCGTCCACTGCGTGGGAAGGTGCAATGCTGCGCAGGCTCCAATCCGCCGACGCAGCGCTGTGGTGATGGCTGTGATCGTGAGGGTTCGGCTGGCGCAGTTCTTTTAAGGCACTGCCCCACACCAAAGCCCAGGGTAGACCAGTGATCAACAAAAACAGCGTAAAACCCGCCACCCAAAAACCGGTAACCGCATGCAGATCCCGCCAGAAAACACGGCTGCCCTGACGCAGGCGCGGGTACACAATTCCCGCCGCGCCGCGAGCATTGCGCGGCCACCACAAATAAAGCCCGGTAAGCACCAGCACTATCGCCCAGCAGCCCGCCAATTCCACCAAAATCGAACCGGCATTCCCCGCGAGCAGTTCGCCGTGAAAACGTTTCACCACCTGCATGAATTCGCCATCCGCCGCGACGCTGCGCAACATCTGCAGATTGCCCGGATGCACATAAACCCGCAGATTTTCGCCGGCCTGTTGTAGGGTAATCACCACCGCGTCATTGGCCGATTGCGGCAAGCGGTAATTAACAAATTGACTGCCCGGATGCGCCGCAATGGCGGCGGCGATTTGGTCGTTGGCGGTGCTGTGGGATTCAGTAATGGTGAGGTTGCGATAAGGCGCATCTATCCACGCATCCACCTGCGGTTTGAATAAATACAGCGTCCCGGAAATAGCCAGCGTCAAAATAAACGGCAGACAAAAAATCCCCGCATAGAAGTGCCAGCGCCATAGGGTGCGGTAGAGCGAAGCGGGGGAGGGTTTGTTCATTCTTGTTTGTCTTCTTCCAATTTATTCGAAAATCACCAATCCCAATCCACCGAAAAATAAACCGTCCGTGCCGGCCAAGGATGCGCGACATAGGAAATTTCATCCGTTAGGTTGTCCACACCAGTGCTGATTTTCCACTGGTCGTTGACGCGGTAGTTGGTTTTGAAGCCGAGGCGGGTGTAGGCGTCCTGCGCGCCGTAAACGCTGTCGTGAATATCCAGATTATCGGCTCGGCCGTAGCTATCGCTGCTGTATTGCACGCTGCCGCCGATATCCCAGGCGTCCGTCAGGTGATAAGTCGCTAAAAGATTGCCGCGCCATTCCGGCATACGCGGTGGCGTTTTGCCGGTCAACGCGGGATTTGCCGTGTTTTTGCGAATTTCGGATTGGGTATAGGCGACATTAAAGCGCACGTCCAATTTGTCGAGCAGAAAATCCTGCGCGTTGACAATCAATTCCAGGCCGCAGGTTTCCACTTCATCTATGGGAAAAAATGTGGTGACGGAGGTTGCCGTGTTGGTTTGATTTTCGATGACGTTATTAATAGTTTCATGGAACAGATTTAAGCGCACATAACCGTTGTCGATGCCGCGTTCCAGCAACAAGTTCTGATGCACACCGTCTTCCGGTTGCAAGCTGGCGTCCGCGTCTGTGCCCGCGCCGCGAATATCGCGGAAGCGCAGAAACAGTTCTTCGGTGATGGGGAAGCGATAAGCCCGGGCCAATGAATAGCGCACAATCCAGTTTTCCGTTGGCTTATAGCCGAGGGAAAATTTGGGTGAGAATTTATTTTGTGATTGTTCCGGAACTTCAATTCGAGTTAATGGCGCCTGCGCATTGGGGCGGTCCCAATAATAGCCGTCGCGGCTGTGCCAGGATTCAAAACGCCCGCCGAGGCTGGCGTCCCAGTGGTCGTTGATATTCCAATTCAGTTGCGTAAAAAAAGCGCTGAGGTCAGTTTTGCCGCCACTGTGACTGGTTTTTTCGTCTTTGCTGCCGCTCGCGTAGTTGTTGGAATTAAACGCGCGCGCATTTAATTGATAGGCCTCGTAACGCAAACCGCTGATAAGGTTCAGACCTGCAATCGCAAAATCATCGATGGATAATTTCACATCAGCGGTGCGCCAGCCGATGTCAGCAAAATCGCTAATGGAGCCTGTGGTTGAATAGGTGGGATCGCGCGGGTTACGCGCCGAGGTGCGGGTTTCATCTTCCAGGATGGCGAAGCGGTTGAAATTGGTTTCAATTCTGGTGCGATTATTCAATTCGCCCTTTAAGCGCAAGCCGGTGGACAGACTGCGCCGATCCATTTCGCTGATACCAAAACGCGCAGCGGAAATCGAGAAGGTTTGCCCGGATTGCGTCACCTCTCCCTGCCAGAGAATATTGCCGGCGGAATCGCGCAAATAGGCATTGGGTGAATCAGTCAGGGAGTTGCGATTTTCATAGGCGATGTTTAGCAGCGTTTGCCAGTTGCCAAAATCGTAGCCGAGTTTAATTTTGAAATTATCTGTGGTGTTGTCGATAACTCCGGTATCGCCATAGACGAGGGACGCGGCTCCCAGCTCATTAAAATCGTCGATACCGCCATTCGCTGATACTGGGTCCTCAGGAATTTGAGTGGAATTGGTCGGTGTGGTGCCGTAATAAAACGTTTGCGGTTGCGCTTGATTTTCCAGCCGGTTAAACGACAGATAAACACTCAGATCGCCGAATTTATCGCCGTAAGAGACAAAGGTTTTGTAGCCGTTTAGTGTGTCGGAAAATCGATAGGCGGAAAAATCCTGGGAAAAATAACTCGCGTCCAGATGAATTTCCCGCGTTTGCGGAATCGCAGTTTCGATTACCACCACGCCGCCCATGGCGTTGCCGCTGTACTCTGCGGAAAACGGCCCGTAAATCACTTCCACTTGGGCAATTTCACTGGCGGAGACCATGGTCCAGCGCGGCGCACCGCTCCAGCGGCTCTGTAGAAAATAATGCAGTGGCACACCGTCGGCGAACACCATGGAGCGCGAGGTTTGAAACATATTCGAGCCGCGCATTCCCAAAGTGCCGTTGGCGTCGCCGATAAAACGGCGGCGAATCACCAGGCTCGGTTCGTATTTCACAATGTCCTCTGTGGTGGCGACATTGATGCTCGCCATATCTTCCTGCAGCAGCACGCTGGTGGGATTGGTGTAACCCGCTTGACTGCTGGATTTACTTTCGCCCCAAACCAATATTTCTTCCTGCGCGGGAGCGTTGTTGCCATGAGTGGCGCAAGCGGTAGCGGAGCTCAGCGATAGTAAACAAATGAAAAAGTGATTTATCGGGTCCGCATTCTTTTTATTAACGCGCCTTTTAGTTGGATGCCTCCTGTGTTTACGGACCCGTTGCCAGAGTAGTCCGATATCCTAATTTCTTAACGCCTTTGGTCAATGTGGCAAATTGTCGCAGCGCGGAATTGTGCCGCTTGGGGCTGCATAAAAACTGGGCACGAAGTGGCAACGGAGCTTGCGGTGCGACGGGTTATACGTAACGTTTCCGAGCGGCCTATACTCTGCTGTATGACATCTCGATCATCACACCAGGAGAGCCCATGTCCGACAACGTTTATCAGACTCCCAAAGCTGCGGTGGATATACCGCAGGAGGCGCTCCAACCTTTTTATGTGGTGTCCAATCGCAAATTCTGGGTGCTGTATGTGGCGACTTTCGGCATCTACCACGTGTACTGGTTTTATAAGAATTGGCAGCAGTATAAAAACTTCACCGGTATATCAATCTGGCCGGTGGCCCGGGGCGTTTTTTCCATCTTTTTCGCGCACTCACTGTTTCGCTCGATCCGCGAGTCGGCGAATGATCAGGAGGGCGCACCGCCTATTGCCGCTGGCCTGTTGGCGACCGTCTACGTCATTCTTTCATTGATCAGCAGCGGCACAGAGCGCTTGGCGTCGCGGGATTTGGGCAGTCCTTACACCGATCTGATCTCTATCCTTACTATGCCGATGGTTGGCTGGGTACTGTATCAAGTGCAAAAAGCCGCCAATGCAGCCTGCAAAGACCCTCTCGGCGATACCAATAATGCGTTCACCGCTGGCAATGTCATCTGGATCGTGGCCGGCGTTCTCTTTTGGGTGATGGTTCTGGCGGGCTTGTATGTCATCGCCACGGAAGCGACTTTCTAGAGACTGCCCAGATACACCACCGCAAGATATCGTAATAGCTTTCCCGCCCCGACCAGGATGAGGAAGGGCAGCAACCGCACATTCAAAATCCCCGCGGCCAGGGTGAGCAGATCACCCACCACCGGAAGCCAGGACAGCAACAGAGAATATTTGCCGAAACGCTGGAAATAGCTCTGCGCTTTCACCACCTGCTCGCGCGAGAAATAAAACCAACGCCGCTTCTGCAGGTGCTGCAAATACGTCCCCAATACCCAATTCAGCGTCGCACCCGCCGTGTTGCCCAGGGTGGCAATCAGCACCAGCACC
>JAEZGT010000293.1 GCA_023416875.1 Pseudomonadota bacterium | reverse complement strand
CCGCACCTGCGGTGAATTATTTTAGCGACGACCGCTGGGCCGAGGCCGACACCGTCATTTCCGCCGCAGCGTTTGCCCCACGGGTTGGCGACAAAAGTGAGTCGGACCTGCTCGGCAGTGACCTGCGCCAGCGCGAATTTGAAATCATCGCGGAAACCCTGCGCCGCGAACGCGGCAGCAAGAAAAACACCGCCGAACGTCTCGGCATCAGCCCGCGCACTCTGCGTTACAAGCTCGCGCGGTTGCGGGAGGAAGGGTATGACTTGGAGGCGTTGGCGGGGTTTTGATAAGAGGTAAGCAGCATTCCTGCGTTACCTGGCCCCTTCCCTAACCGGACGCCTAGCTGGGAGGGGGCAAGAGGTCCCAATCTCGAACTCGCTTCACACTTTAACCACCTGCTCTGCGTCAAGGAGTTGGCGTTTCCAGCGGTTAAAACAAAGCATTAGGAGCGTTGAAAAACTCAGAAAAAACAGTTCTTAAAACGGCCAAAAATTTTTTGCATGGCTACTTTTTATTTTCATGATTCATCGGCATACTCCGAGCCGAAAGTCGCCAGCGGGGATTGCTGCGCTGCAATAGATGCGGGTCTCAAATGGTATGAGTTTTCCGCTTTCTGTTGTGACGTATCGCACTATTCTTCGCGGGCTCAACTTTCAGTTGACTGAAGATTTCATCGCTATAGGAGTTTGAAGTATGGGCGTAGAGGTACTTGATTCAACTCTCGAAGTCGAAGAAGCCACTACTGAAGAGCGGTTTGAAGAGGAGCCAACCAAATCCCCCAAAACCGATGTGGACGCGCGTCGTCGACTGGAAGATAAATTGGAACAAATACGCTTACAAAAAGAGTTGCGCGAGTACGATTTCGATCTCTAACCACGTCGCTCATCTCTATACCCCCGGACGCCGACCGGCGTCCGCCCAGGTTTGTCGTTTGGTACTGCGGCTGACCCGCCGGCCGCAGTAGTTTCTTTGCTTTAGCCCTGTTTTCCCGCGTTTTCTTCGCTGCATCGATCTCCGCCTGAATTTGGCCCGCATTCTGCAATTACCCTCCCGACCACCGGAAATTCACCCCAAACGACATTTTTTTGGCGTATCTCCGGTGGGCCTGAATCCCTGAACCAGCCGAGAATCAAGGTCATGACAGATCGCGTGGACATCAATCGATTGCTGTTGGAAATGCGCTCCCTTAAATCCCAGAGTCAAGCCTTTGGCGGCATTCGTCAGGTCGGCCAGGAGCAGATGCCCGGGCCGCGCACGGAACAGGTGAATGGTCCGCGTTTTGGCGACCTGTTTTCTCAGGCCATCAACAAGGTCAATTCGGTGCAGCAGACGGCGAGCACCACCGCCAACGCTTATATGCGCGGCGATCCCAACGTGGACATCACCGACGTGATGATCGCTTCACAAAAATCCACCGTCGCTTTTCAGGCCATGACGCAGGTCCGCAACAAAGTGGTGGAAGCTTACAAAGACATCATGAACATGCCGATTTAATGGCGATGCGTCGTTTATTTATTTTTTCAGGTGAGCGGTAACCCATGGCGGCAAAAGATTTGGCAACTGATCTCGGCGAGGCTCCACGCAGGGGCGGCGCGACGGATTTGATCGAAGGTTTCAACAACCTCAATATTCTCCGGCAGGCCGGTTTGATGATCGGTTTGGCGGCGAGCGTCGCTATAGGGTTTTGGGTAGTGTTGTGGACTCAGGGTGAAGATTACCGCCCGCTTTACGGCAGCCTCGACCGGTTGGATGCGGTGGAAGTAGGGCGAATTCTCGATACCAATGACATTGAATATAAAGTCGATATCAATACTGGCGCAGTTCTGGTGCCAACCGAAAAAATCAGTAAAGCACGCCTGAAATTGGCGGAGGTCGGGTTCACCAGCGACCGCACCAAAGGTTATGAGCTGCTCGACCAGGAGCAGCCTCTGGGCACCAGCCAATTTATGGAAGCGACGCGCTATCGTCGCGGTCTTGAAGGCGAGCTCGCCCGCACCATTGCCAGCGTACATGCTGTGCGTTCGGCGCGCGTGCATTTGGCGATTCCAAAAACCTCGGTATTTGTGCGCGATGGCCGCGAGCCGAGCGCGTCGGTTTTTCTCGAATTATTTCCAGGCTCAAAACTCGAGCCGCATCAAATTAAAGGCATCACCAATTTGGTCTCCTCCAGCATTCCGGAAATGAAGCCGGAAAATGTAACCCTGGTGGATCAAAAGGGCGCGCTGATTTCTCTCGGCCCCGAAGATGAAAAACTCATAGTGGCCGCGCAGCATCTCGATTACACCCGCAAGGTTGAAAACGACATGATTCTGCGCGTGCGCCGTCTGCTCGCGCCTATTGTCGGGGAAGATAAATTCAAAACCGAAATCAGCGCCGACGTGGATTTCACCGAGGTGGAAGAAGCGGGTGAATCCTTTAATCCCGATCTGCCCGCGCTGCGCAGTGAGGCGGTTATTGAAGAGACACAAATCGGGACGACCCCCGGCGGTGTTCCCGGCGCGCTCACCAATCAGCCGCCCGCCAGCGGTCTCGCACCGGAAGAAGTTCCCGGCGCAGAGGAGGCTGCCACCAAACCGCCCGGCAGCAGCCGCAGCCAAGCCACGCGTAATTACGAACTCGACCGCACTGTGAGTTACACCAAACACCAGAAAGGCAAACTGCGCCGCCTGAGTGTCGCCGTGGTCGTGGACGACAAAATCACTTTCGACGAACAGGGACAGCCGGTGCGCACCCCGTGGACCGATCAGGAACTGCAACGCCTGTCTATACTGGTACGTGATGCCGTCGGTTTTTCCGCTTCCCGTGGCGACAGTGTCAATGTATTGAACGAGCGCTTCGTCGAGCTGCCGGTACCCGTAGAGTTCGAAAACCGCTGGTGGGAAGACGATGCTTATAAATTCTGGCTGAAGCAGGGCGTAGGCCTGCTGATTATTCTGCTTCTGCTGGTGGGTTTATTGCGCCCGGTGCTCAAGAGTGTGGCCGCCTCCGGTAATAAATCCCGCGCCGATGACGAAGCTCGTGAACTGGCAGCTCTGCAGGCAGCAGGCGTCGATTCCTTTGCCTCTCTCTCGGACGAAACGGTCACGCTCACTGGCGGCGATGCTCTGGCGTTGCCGAGTCCGGAAGAAAGTTACGAACAACAACTCAATGCCGTGAAGGGATTGGTCGCAGAAGACGCCGGCCGCGTCGCCCAAGTGATTAAACGCTGGATTAACGAAGAATGAGCAAACCCGCTGCAAAAGCTGTGAAAAATGGCGAAGCCGCTCCGCCCGCTGAAACCAAACCGCCGGTCAAATTGTCGCGGCTGGATCAGGCGGCGATCCTGCTGTTGTCCCTCGGCGAAAGCGCCGCAGCGGAAGTGTTGAAACACATGGGGCCGAAGGAAGTGCAGCGCCTGGGTTCGGCCATGTCACAGCTGAAGAATATTCAGCAGTATGAAGTGGAAACTGTCCTCAGCAATTTTCTCGAAGAAGCGCGCACTCAAACCGGCCTCGGTATGGGCGCCGACAGTTATATCCGCAATATGCTGGTAGCCGCCGTTGGCGAAGATAAAGCCAATGGTTTGATTGACCGGATTTTGATGGGTGGTAACACCACCGGGCTCGATACCTTGAAATGGATGGAGGCGCGTTCCGTCGCCGACATTATCCGCAATGAACACCCGCAAATTCAGGCGATTGTGCTCGCTTATCTCGATGCTGATCAATCCGCCGAGGTGCTCGCCCATTTTCCCGAAAAAGTGCGCCTGGATGTTTTGATGCGCGTGGCGTCGCTCGATACAGTGCAGCCGAGTGCACTGCAGGAATTGAACAATATTCTGGAGAAACAATTCTCCGGTAACGCCGGTTCGCAAACCAAACAAATGGGCGGCTACAGAACGGCGGCGGAAATCATGAACAATCTGGACAGCTCCATCGAGA
>JAEZGT010000266.1 GCA_023416875.1 Pseudomonadota bacterium | reverse complement strand
ACATGATGACTGGCGTAAATTTATAGTTCGCCAGAGTTTTGATTTCTTTGACGAAAGTGATGCCGTCCATATTGGGCATATTCACATCGCAAATAATCAAATTGATTTTTTGCCCCGTCAGTTTATTGAGCGCATCCCGACCATCACCGGCCTCGATCACGTCATAACCTGACCCTTTTAACGCTATAGCAACGACTTGGCGCAAGCTGGCCGAGTCGTCGATGATCATGATGGTTTTCGCCATTTTCAACCTCTACTAAAAAAATGTGATATCGGCGGATTTGTCGGGCTGATGCACTTGTTCGCCATTGTGCAATGCCTGTTGTTCGCGGGTGGTGTAGGTGGACGATAATTGATTCAGCCAGATCTCCGGTGCAGGTAAATCACTACCGCGTGCGACTTCGTTGAGCAGGCGCGTTTGATCATCGGCGACGTGGCCGAGAATTTGGCTGATGCGATCCTGAA
The DNA here is from genome assembly GCA_023416875.1 of Pseudomonadota bacterium. GTDB lineage: Bacteria > Pseudomonadota > Gammaproteobacteria > Pseudomonadales > Cellvibrionaceae > UBA5868. The sequence continues at coordinate 5,945 of JAEZGT010000266.1, read as the reverse complement.
ACTGCAGCGACACAATGACCTGCGCAATTTGTTGTTGGACAGCTTTGCTTTCCTGTTCAAATTGCGCTGTGGTTTGCACCAGATAGCCGACGCTTTCGCTGAACACCTGTAGCACTTGGCCGATGATGTCCTCGGATTCTTTCACCGCCCGCGCTTCTTCTGCGGAAAAATGCTCAGCCGCTTGCGCCATCTCCTGCATGCCTTTAACTACCGCCTCAGTGCGCTCGGCGATCTTTTTACCGGTGTCGTCGGACATGGTGGAAAGCTTGCGGACCTCATCGGCAACCACGGCAAAGCCGCGCCCGGCATCGCCGGCGCGGGCCGCTTCGATGGCCGCGTTAAGGGCAAGTAAATTGGTTTGTGATGCTACGTGGGAAACATTGCTAGCCATGTTTTTCAGTTCGTCGGAAAAGCTGGTTATTTCTTTGATTTTGCCGAACAGATGTTTTTTCAACGCCATGCTTTCGCGCAGGCCCTGCAGCATCAGGCCCAGGTCATCGCGGCCTCGTGCAAGAAGTTCCACCACATTGTGTTGGTTGTGCGCCTGCTGGCCGTTCAACACCGCGCCTAATTGTTGGTGAATTTGCGCAAAATTATCCGCGAGTTGTGTTATCGCGTCCGTGGACTGGGTTCTCACCTCGCCGATTTGATTAGTCCACAAAGGCAGCACCGCCTGACAAAGTTCGGGCAGTGCTCGGGTGCGGTTTTGTTCTTCTATCAGCGTTTGCAGGGCGCATTGATGCTCGAGTTCCTGTCGCTGCAGACGCTGCAGCAGGGATTGCTGCAACAGCCATGTCGCGAAGAGAACAGGGAAAATGACGATAACCGCGAGCCAGTAACTGCCGAAAAACACGGCGAGCGAGGCCAGTATCAAACAGGTGGATGCGGTTAGTATGGGGGTAATGAGCTTGTTTCCCGTCGTGCCCGATTTATTCCGCTCATTTAAGTTATTCAGCATATTGACTCCCTTCATATGAGTTACACAGTTTGTTTCGCATCAGCCAAAAGCTGGTCGACCAACTGTTCGAATTCCAGGGATTTATCGAAAAATGCGTCGGCACCAAAAGTTGTCGCATGGGTTTTGTATTCGTAAAGGTTAGAAAAAATATAAATTCGCGCCTGCGGCACATACTCCCTTATACGTTTTATATAGTGCAGACTGCGGCCATCCGGTAACTCGATATCAAGCACCACTATGTCCGGATTTAATGTCGTCAACTTATCCGGGAGCTCCGCCAGGGTGCGTGCAACCGATAGGGCCGCGACGCTTTCGACACCGCCAAGCAACTCAATCAACCGCCGATACACCGCGGAATAGCTATCCAGGATCAGTAGTTTCACGAAAATATATTTGTGGTGGGTAAGTAATCAGTATTGAATAAATGTGAAAAAGTACATGTCGGAGGCTATTTCTTTTGGTGTCAGATGAGGATGATTCCTTGTAGGAATTGTCTTACACAGGTTAATAAATGCGTTGCCAAACTGGCGGCGTGCACGCCGGCCATTGGCCTGAGGGACGGGCATGAGCTATAAGAACGGTGGCGGCGGTGAACAACCCTATTCAAAGAGGCGTTGGGCTGGTCTTTCAGGATTCAATTAATTGGTAGCGCAGGGCATAACGGATCAAATCGCTCAGTGAATCCAGGGCGAGTTTTTGCATCAAGCGGAACTTGTGAGTGCTGACAGTTTTCGCAGAAATATGCAGCTGTTCGGCGATTTCATTGGCGCTTTTTCCGGCGGCGAGCAGCAAAAAGATCTGCATCTCCCGTTCACTTAATTTTTTGTGCGGCGCAGCGCCGGCATCAGCGGTTTGGTTAAATAGTAAATCCGAAGCGACATCACCAGAAATATAATGACTACCCTGCGCGCAGCGGCGGATGGCGGAAAGCAATATTTCCGGTTCGCTATCTTTGGTGATATATCCCTGGGCGCCCATCTTGATTGCCTGGCTGGCAATCTGACTTTCGCTGTGCATGGAGAACACCAGGATCGGCAGCGCGGGAAAACGCGTGCGGATGGTTTTGATCAGCTCTGTGCCGCTCAATCCCGGCATATTCATATCCGTCAGCACCAGATCCACACCGTCGTTGGCGAGATGTTGCAGTAGTTCGTTGCCATCTTTGGCTTCTGCGATTAACTCGATATCCGGTGCGATGGCGACCACCCGGCTCAGTCCCTGGCGCACCACCGCGTGATCATCTGCTATCAACAGCCGGATCATAGGTTTCCTAATTTGTGGTCGTTTGATGGTGAATTTCTTCCGGCAACGGGATCGATAGCCTTACCGTGGTGCCCTGTCCCACAATGGTGTCAAAGCGCGCGTTGCCCCCGAACGCCAATACGCGCTCGCGCATGCCCATCAAGCCAAACCCGGGTTTGTTGCGTACCACTTTGGTATCGAAACCTTTGCCGTTGTCTGCAACCGAAATATGGAGCACGTTGTCTTCGCAGCGCAAACTCACGCTGACCTGACTGGCTTGCGCGTGGCGGCTGATATTGGTGAGCGATTCCTGCAGTACACGAAAAGCGGCCGTGGCCCGTGCATCATCAAGCAGTAGATCATCAGCGGGTGCATCCAAATCGGTAATGATTCCGCTTCGCTCACCGAATCTTTTCAGCAACCAGTCCACCGAGGCGATGATCCCCATATCGAGTACCGCAGGGCGCAGGCTCGAGGCGACTTCGCGCACCGAGACTATGCAGCTGTCAATGGCGTCCTTCATACGCTTAATGTGTTCATCGAAATCGGAGGTGGTATTTGCGTAGCGTATTTTCAGCATAGTCGTATCCATCCGCAACGCCGTCAGTTGCTGACCCAGTTCGTCGTGAATTTCCCGCGCAATATGCGCGCGTTCTACTTCCCGCACCTGTTCGCGGTGGGCAACCAGCTCGCGCAGCCGCTGTTTCGAGCGACGCAATTGCGCTTCCTTGTGTCTGGTTTCGGTGATGTCTAAGACGGCGCTGACACAATAACGTTTACCGTCGTCCGTAACTTGAATTTCGGTGCGCTCGTGTAACCATTTGCCGTAATTCCCGACCTGGATACGGTACCGAATATCCGAGGTATCGTCTTCCAGCAGGCGGCGCCAGCGCCGGGAAACCGCCTTGCGGTCTTCGGGGTCGATAATGCGCAAAAGACTGGAAATTTTAACCGGTGATCCAATTGGCAAACCAAAAATTCGGTAGCATTCGTCCGAACATTCCAGGCGGTTCTCTTGCACATCAAAACGCCAACTACCGAGCTGCGCCAGCTCCTGTGCTTGAGCGAGGCTGCGTTCGCGCTGCTTTATTACAGTCTGTTGTCTGCGCACCATAGTGGTGTCGTTGAACATCACGACAGCGCCGATAATTTTATCGCCGTCTTTTAACGCGGCTACCACATAATCAACATCGATCCGTGTGCCGTCTGCGCGCCAAAAAAGTTCATCGGAAATATGGCGAGTGATGCCATCTTTCAGCGTTAGATAAAGGGGGCAATCGTCTTCCTGATAATCCTCACCGTTGCGATGGTGGTGATGGATAATGGGATGCAATTTGATTCCCGCCATTTGTTCGCGGCTGAACCCGATAATATTTTCTGCCGCAGGATTAGTGAAAATAACCCGACCGTCCTCGGCGACACCAAACACTCCCTGGCCTGCGTGGTGCAGCAGCAGCGCATGCAGATCATGGGTTTTTTGCAGATGGTATTGCGCTTGTTGCAATTCATCGCGCAACGCTTGTAGCTGCCTTTTGTGCAACGTCTGCATGTTGCGAAAACGTTGATACCCGTAAGCACTGATGGCGAGCAGCGCGATCACAAGGAGCCATAGGGTGACGCCAAAATCATGCGCAGCGAAGAGCATAGCGATCAGTAAGTCGCCAAGAAAGTGGTGGCAATCCTACTCATGATCGCCCGGGGTGATTGGGATGATAGCTGTGTAATGGTGCCCACCAAAGGTCATCTTTAAATGGAAAAGCATAGTCGTCACTAACTCGGTCTGCCGCGTTTTTTGGCCTAAGATCAGGTATAAACGCGGTCAATTTTTCTTTTGACGACGCGCAGGTTGTATTGGACGTCATTGTGATGCCATGAGCCGCCAGCCCCAGATGTACGGATAGTTTCCGGCACAAGGCTTTATACGGTGTGGCATGCTGCTGGGGCTCGATTAACCTTTACAAGCGGGCAATATTAGATCCAGGAGGTTGCAGCTATGGACGTTATCGAGGTGACACGCTATGTCATTGGGCTCACATGGATATATCACGGATTATTTCCCAAACTGTTGCGCATTGCTCCGTTGGAGTGGGCTATGACGGCCAGCTTGGGTTTTTCGGAGGAAGTGACCTATCTGTTGAGCAAGGCTGCGGGTGTGGGCGAAATTCTCTTTGGTGTGATATTTATCGGGTTTTATAAATTTAAAGCCGTGCAGTTGCTCAACTTAATTGCGCTGTTCAGCTTGCTGTTGTTTGCCGCCGTGATGACGCCAATGATTTTGGTGGAGGCGTTTAATCCGGTGACGACGAATATTCCGCTGATGGTGTTGGGGTACTATTTATATCGGCAAAATTCCGGCCCATCCGAGCAAGATCACTAATTCGCAGTCATATGGAAATTCGCTAAGCCATGTCTATTGAATACAAAATTAATGCACCGGTCAGTTCAGACCAGTTTATTGATCTCTTGCGAAGATCGACTTTGGCGGAGCGCCGACCTGTACACGATCGTGAGTGTATGGCGGGAATGATCGCCAATAGTAATTTGATCGTTAGCGCTTGGAAGGAGGGGGCACTAGTAGGCATTGCCCGGTCCGTGACGGATTTCCACTATGCATGTTATCTATCGGACCTTGCAGTCTGCGCATCTTTGCAAAAGATGGGCATAGGTAAACAGTTGCAAAGTATCACCCAGGCGCAACTTGGTCCGCTCTGCAAACTTATTCTGATCGCGGCTCCTGCGGCCAATGCCTACTATGAACGTATCGGCTACACCAACAACCCGCGCTGTTGGGTATTGGAGCGCGCCGCAAGTCTTGTCAACGAATAGGTTGTTTTTAACGTCCTGCCACCCTTCATCAAACAACTGTTTATAGTTGTGCAGCTGCTGACTACAATATGCGCCTTTTTCATGGACGCGGTCTGATATGAAAGTGCGCTTTTGCGATTTCCTGCCTATTGTCGGTCTGGTAGTCGTTGCTTACTTGCAGGGATGTGCCAGCAATCCCGCTGAGGTTAAGACTGTGCCCATGGGGAACAAAGAGCAGGCGAAAGTGGCGGAGCCTGTGGTAAGTAAAGAGGGGTTGAACCCTCTCGCCGATGCGCCTGCGACTAAGCTGCCGCCGGCAGCGTCTAGTGTTAATCACTCCGCCCCGCCACTTGTATCCTCGCCTCCCGCCCAGCCGCTGCCGCAAAAGCCTATGCAGGTAGAGCCTTTACCACCTGCGCCCGCCGTTAGAGTTGAACCCCAGCCCGCCGCAAAACCGGTGTCAAAGCCGGAGCCCAAGCCTGTTGCGGTGGCAACCACCCCTGCGGCAAAGCCGAAGAGCAAACCCGTGCAAATGCTTCCGCCAAAACCCGCACCGCAACTGCCAGCTACAGCGCCACCCGCGATAGCGGAGCCCGAACCCGAGCCTAAGCCTGAGTCGGCAGAGCCGGCGGTGGCGGAAAAGGAGGTGGAGGTGACGATGGAGTCGCTGCCGATCACGATTCACGGCCAATGGGTGCTGACTGCTGCGGGTGATACCTGCAATCTCAGCACCGTGCCTGTCCGCTTTGATGACGGCCAGGGCATGTCGAAACTGCAGCTGGTTATGACCTCGGAATATTGGTTGATCAAGACTCAGTCAGACATAGATCTGAGTTATAGCGGTACCGGCTTAAAGGTGGACGAGGAGATTTATTTTCCCATTGAACACATGGTGCGGGAGAGCGATTTGAGGTTCACCAAAGACTATGCCGCCATGACG
>JAEZGT010000224.1 GCA_023416875.1 Pseudomonadota bacterium | reverse complement strand
CTATAGAGCAGGCCGACACCGGAAATAGCATCGCCGGTTGCGCTGCTCACCACATGGGCACTGATGTTTCCCTCTTTCTTTAAATCTGGAAAACAGGAGCTCTCAGTGGGAATGCAGGTAGTTTCTTCAATCCAGTTTTCCATGAAAACCGATTGCAGCGAAAACACGGCAGGTCCGCGAATGCGCACACCGGTATCGCGCCAGTGATCTTTATCTTCACCGTTGCCCCGCCATTGATCGGCGATGCCGTGACCAAAGGTGTAGCCGATGAGTCCGTCGACAACAAGAATTTTGCGATGGGTGCGGTGATTGAAACGCCGCAGATTCCACCAGCTCACGTCACAATAAATCTGCAGGTCGACGCCAGCGTCGCGCATTATCTGCAATTGTTTTTTATCGGCATCCATGGAGCCTATGCCATCGAGGAGAACGCGCACTTTCACGCCCTGTTTTACTTTGTTGCAAAGCAGCTCGACGAACTGGCGCTCGAGTTCGCCGGCGTCCCAGACAAAAAGCTCCAAGTGGATGGTTTCCTTGGCCTCTTGAATGCTTTGCACCAGAGCTGGAAACAGAGCGCCATTCTGAAAAACCTCTACGTCATTACCGCTATGCACCGCGCTTTTGGTCATGCCGGCGAATTTCAATAGGCAGTCGCCTACGCCCGGCAATTCGTCCGGATTTAATTGGTATTTCGGGGTGCGCCGTCTGCGAGAAATAATGAAATAAAGAGCGGTCAGGGTGACGCTGATGAAGATAATGATAATGATTTTAAGCAAAGCAAGGTCCGCCTCGTCCATTAAGTGATGGAGATGGCGCAAAAAAGGTGCCAGCCGATTTTAAAGACCGAGCCAAAACAAAAAGCCGCATCTGCGCGGCGTTTTATTTCTTTGATAAATGTAATTTCTGGTGTGGCTTACAGGCGCGTTGCGCTTTTTACAAATCGACAGCAGAGAATGGTAATTCGGAGCTGTTGTCCGCCGGAGCTGGGTTGAGGGCTTTAATCAGATCGCGCAAATGACCGTAGGTATCACTCCAGTTGACCTTGGAGGGCAGTCCTTGCGGGCTCAATGGTGGCAGGCGGTTGATTTCATCCAATCCGCCTAGACTTTTGGTGATTACCACTGCAGCTTGGTCGCTTAGTTTTACTTGTGCGTTGAGGCGGGCGAGCCCGTGCAGCTGCGCGGCAAAACGATCAGCCAGCTGTTGGCCCGGCCACAGATCCATACTGCCGGCCGGTCCCTGATTGGCAACCGTGACCAGTTGTTCCGTAGCCATTGCCAACGCGGCCTTGCGTAGCAGGTCGGCTTGTTGCGTTGACGTTAACAATTCGAATTGGTATCGCAGCTGCCCAGCTTGGTTGCTGGTCCACTCCTGTTGCAGGCGCATCACATCCTCCACCAGCAATTGCGCCTGCAAACGCAACAATTCTCTGCGTCGGTTGCGTGGCAGCTCATCGACACTGGAATAGCCGTCTTCTTTATATTGATCGTTGAGGGCGGTGATGGGCTGGAAGAGCAGGGGGCCGCGATTGTTCTGCTCGCCGAACAGGATGAATTCGATCGCGTATACACCGAGGGCAGCGTCGCTGTTGTCGGTCATTCCGTGTTGTTCGCGCAAGGCTTCTGCGGTCAAAGGCATGCCTACATCGAAGACGATGCCGGAGTAGGGATGTTCACCATAACTGTCGAGATAACCGGGTTGAATTGGCCAGGCGGTCAGGTTGTATTGCAGGTCCACTAACTTTTGAAAGTCTTGTGGCGCCACCACTCCTAGACGGGAAAGCAGATGGAATTGCTCAAGTGCCGCAGCGGTTTCGCGCCAAGTTTGTTGCGCTTGCTCCAGGTGTTCGATATTGGGAGAGTCCAATAATCGGTTTATGGCTTGATTGAATGCTGTAGCCCGCGCCGCGCCTTCGCTCAGCAACTCTTCGCCGAGGGGCCAAGCGGGATTCGCTGTGCGGGTAGCTTCGGCCACTCGGGAGCGTGCCGCAGACTCTGTTTTTGCAACCTCGTCAGTGGGTAATGGGCTTGGCCGGTCACACGCGTTTATTCCCCAGATCAGCACGCCTATAAATACGGTGCGAACGAACCCGATAGCGGAAATGCAACGACCAGTGGACACGGCTCACCTCAAGCTGATGATGGGGATGTTATTGATGGTAGCGAAGCTGCGCAGGCGCGGATCTGGGTCTACGGCAACCGGGTGGCTTACCGCCTGCAGCAGCGGTATATCGTTAGCAGAATCAGAGTAAAAATAGCTGGTACCCAGAGTCTGTCCACTCGCCTCCAGCCAAGCCTGTAAGCGCGCGACTTTGCCGTCCTGGAAACAGGGAATACCGGTCGCCCGGCCGGTGTAACAGCCGTTCAGTAGCTCTGGTTCTGAAGCTAAGAGATAGGGAATGCCCAGCAGGTCCGCGATGGGGCCGGTGATAAAACGGTTGGTGGCGGTAATGATCAGCAGGGTGTCGCCTTGTTCGCGATGCTGTTCGATCAAAGCCTGCGCCTTAGGCAGCATGATCGGGTGGATCTTGTGTTCCATAAATGCTTGATGCAGGGCTTCCAGTTCCGCTGGCGAAAATCCTTTTAGGGGCGCCAGAGCAAACTCCAGATAGGCGTGGATATCAAGATTGCCCTGTTGATAGGCTTGGTAAAAGAAGTCGTTGCGCTCGCGGTAGTGCTCCGCGTCCACCTTGCCTTGTTCGATCAGGAACTCGCCCCACAGATGGTCACTGTCACCAGCGATCAGTGTGTTGTCGAGGTCAAATATCGCTAAACTCAAGAAAATGCTCCTGAAATCGCCGGATGTTATTTAGGGTAATTAGGGGAAAAATTTGGCCGGGATGACCACTAACAGGTCCTAATGGCCAAATTGCTGACTCTGAACAACTGTGAAACAATAGCTCGACTAGTATAACAACAAGCGCGAGGCTGCCGTGATCGACGCCGATGGTTTTCGGCCCAACGTGGGCATCATTCTCACCAATTCCCGAGGGGAATTGTTGTGGGCGCGGCGCGTTGGTGGCCAGGATGCGTGGCAATTTCCTCAAGGCGGAATCAAGCAGCACGAAAGTGCCGAGCAAGCCTTATATCGTGAGCTGGAAGAGGAAGTCGGTCTGTGCGCGCAGGACGTGGAAATTCTCGGCGTAACTCGCGGCTGGTTGCGCTACCGCTTGCCCTCCCGCTATGTTCGGCAGCAACAGCCGGTTTGCATAGGTCAAAAGCAGAAGTGGTTCTTGCTGCGTTTTCTCGGCAGCGACGAACAAATCAATCTCGCTCTCAACGCCACCCCAGAATTTGATCACTGGCGCTGGGTCAGTTATTGGTACCCAGTCAACAACGTGGTGGCGTTCAAGCGCGATGTATATCGCCGCGCATTGCGCGAGCTATCGCCTTTGCAATCACAATTTCAGGAAGACTTCTGCAGCTCCGGGGAGGCTGCATGCTGAACTCTCTGCGCAGCATTGTGCAAGAGGTCAATTCTGCGCGGGATCTGCACTCCGTTTTAAGAATCATAGTCGCGCGGGTCAAAGCCGCGATGGACACAAAAGTCTGCTCTGTCTATCTTCGCGATCCGCAAGGTTATTACACCTTGATGGCCACCGACGGCTTGAACGAAGAAGCTATCGGTCAGGTGCGTCTCGCCTTCAATGAGGGCTTGGTTGGCATGGTGGCTGCGCGCGAAGAGCCCATCAACCTCGACCAAGCCGATTCCCACCCCAAGTTCCAGTATTTTCCCGAAACAGGTGAAGAGCGCTATAGCGCATTCCTGGGTGTGCCGATTATTCATCATCGCAATGTCTTGGGTGTGCTGGTGGTGCAGCAGGGAGAGCGGCGCAAGTTTGATGAGGGCGAGGAAGCATTCCTTGTCACCATGTCTGCGCAGTTGGCCGGTGTTATTGCCCATGCGGAAGCGACCGGCGCGCTCAATGTCATAGGTGCCAACAGCCCCGCGCGCGAGGCGAAATTTTCTGGGGTACCCGGAGCGCCCGGGGTTGCTATAGGTCGGGCGGTGGTGATTTCGCCCCTCGCCGACCTCACCGCTGTGCCCTATCAAACCTGCGAAAACGTTGAAGAAGAACTGGCTTTTTTTCAGAGCTGCCTGGCTGCAGTGCGGGAGGATGTGAAACGCCTCGGCGATGAGTTGAAACTGCGCCTGAATAAGGAAGAGCAAGTGCTGTTCGATGCCTACCTGGGGATGTTGGACGACGCGTCTCTTGGCGGCGAGGTGACGGAGCGCATCCTTGAGGGATTTTCCGCTCAGTATGCTTGGAGTGATGTAATCCTTGAGCATGTCAAGAATTTCTCCAGCATGCACGACCCCTATTTGCGAGAACGTGCTTCCGACGTGCAGGACCTGGGCAGCCGAGTGCTGGCTTATCTGCAGGAGTCAGCTCAGAAAGAACGCATCTACCCCGAAAATACGATTTTGATCGGCGAGGAACTGACCGCCTCGGTGCTGGGCGAGGTTCCTCACGGCAAGCTTGTGGGCTTGGTATCGGTGCGTGGCTCGAGTAACTCCCATGTGGCGATTCTGGCCCGTTCAATGGGAATTCCCACGGTGATGGGGGCAGTAGATCTGCCTTATACCAAACTCGACGGACGCGAAATTATTGTCGATGGTTATCACGGTTCGGTTTATAGCGATCCGTCACCTGGGTTGAAAGCTCATTATCAGGACATAGTGGCGGAAGACCTGCAGCTCGTTGCCGGTCTTGAAGAGCTCAAAGATCTGCCCTGCGAAACCGTGGATAAACACCGGGTCGCGCTGTGGGTAAATACAGGTCTAATGGCGGACGCCATGTTGTCCCTGGAACGGGGGGCCGAAGGTGTTGGTCTCTACCGCACCGAAGTGCCATTTATGTTGCGCGATCGCTTTCCCTCGGAGGAGGAGCAGCGCCTGGTTTACCGCGAGCAGTTGCAGGCTTTCGCGCCCCATCCGGTTACCATGCGCACCCTTGATATTGGGGGCGACAAGTCGCTCCCATACTTCCCGATTTCCGAAGACAATCCCTTCCTCGGCTGGCGCGGTATCCGTATCACCCTCGATCACCCGGAGATTTTTCTGGCGCAAGTCCGCGCCATGTTGAAAGCTAGCGAAGACCTCAACAACCTACGCATCCTGTTGCCGATGATCTCCTCCATTCCCGAGCTGGAGGTGGCGCAGATGCTGATTTATCGAGCGTTCGACGAGTTGCTAGATGAAGGTTACAACATCCAGATGCCACCGATCGGGGTTATGGTGGAAGTACCATCGGCGGTATATCAGGCGCGCGAATTGGCAGCCCGGGCGGATTTTCTGTCCGTCGGCAGCAACGACCTGACCCAATACCTTCTTGCGGTGGATCGCAATAATGCCCGCGTCGCAGACCTCTATCACTCACTGCACCCCGCAGTGTTGCGCGCACTGAAAAACGTTGTGCGGGAGAGCCATAGCCAAGGTGTTCCGGTCGGTATCTGCGGCGAGCTGGCGGGAGATCCCGCCGCCGCGATGCTGCTTGTTGCCATGGGCTTTGATGTGTTGTCGATGAACGCCACCAACCTACTCAAGGTCAAGTCAGTGATCCGACGCATCACCCTTGAGCGCGCGGAAAAACTGCTGGAGGAGGTGATGAGTCTGCCGGATACCGAATCCATCAATCGCTGTATCGAAGCCACCTTTGAAGAAAGCGGCTTGACCAGGCTGCTCAAACCGAAACTTCCGGAATAGACCCAAGCGCCATTTCTGCTTATGATTCGCCCCTCGATTTCATATGGGGCGAATATTGTCATGCTGACCTACCCAAATATTGACCCCGTCGCTGTATCCATCGGTGCTTTCACTATCGCCGGCAAAACGTTTGGACCTTTCGATATCCATTGGTATGGCTTGATGTACCTCGTCGGCTTCACCGGCGGATGGTTGCTGGCCTGGTACCGCTCCAGCAAAAAACAAACGGTCATAGAGCCGCGCCAAGCTGAAGATCTGGTTTTCTTTTCAGCCATGGGCGTAGTTCTGGGGGCGCGTGTTGGTTACATCATCTTTTATAACTTCCAGGCGTGGATGAACGATCCTTTGTTGATCGTGCGTGTATGGGAGGGCGGCATGTCGTTTCACGGCGGCCTGATCGGATACGCGGTTGCAATGCTGATATTCGCCAAGAAATACAAAAAGAACTTTTTCGATCTAGTGGATTTTGTCGCGCCATTTGCACCTCTGGGCCTGTTTTTCGGTCGTCTGGGTAACTTTATCGGCGGTGAGCTTTATGGCCGCGCGACCGATGTCTCCTGGGCCATGGTATTTCCCAGTGATCCCACCGGTCTGCCGCGCCATCCGTCGCAATTGTATGAAGCGGTGCTGGAAGGGCTAGTCATGTTTGCCATCCTGTTCTGGTTCTCCAGCAAGCCCCGACCGCGCGGAGCCGTCATTGGCTTGTTCCTTCTTTTATATGGTGTATTCCGATTTTCGGTGGAGTTTGTGCGCGAGCCTGACTCCCATCTCAAGGCGGATTTGTGGTTCGGGTGGGTCACCCGTGGCCAGCAGCTGTGCCTGCCGATGATTATTGTGGGTGTGGCGTTGATTGTTTGGGCTTACGCCTCCAAGCGTCCGATCGTACAACCGCTTGAGCGCAAGGAGCAGCGCGCGTGAAGCAGTATCTCGATCTGATGCGCCATGTGCGCGACAACGGAATTCGTAAAGAGGATCGCACCGGCACCGGTACGCTCAGCGTGTTTGGTTACCAAATGCGTTTCGACTTGGCGCAGGGCTTTCCTTTGGTCACCACCAAAAAATGCCATATGCGGTCCATTATTCATGAGCTGCTTTGGTTTCTGCGCGGCGACACCAATGTGCGTTATCTGCAGGAAAACGGTGTGCGCATCTGGAATGAATGGGCCACAGAGGCTGGTGAGCTCGGCCCGGTTTACGGTGCTCAATGGCGCTCGTGGGCGACACCGGAAGGGGAGGTGATCGATCAAATCAGTGAGGTGATCGAGCAAATCAAACGCAAGCCGCATTCGCGCCGACTGGTTGTTTCTGCCTGGAACCCGGCGGTGCTCCCGGATGAAAGCATTTCACCTCAGGCTAATGCGGCCGCCGGTAAAATGGCTCTTCCTCCGTGCCACACGCTGTTTCAGTTTTACGTTCTGGAAAACCGCCTTTCCTGCCAGTTGTATCAGCGCAGTGCCGATGTTTTTCTCGGCGTGCCGTTCAATATCGCCTCTTATGCCTTGTTGACGATGATGGTTGCGCAGGTGACCGGGCTACAACCGGGTGACTTTGTCCATACATTTGGCGACGCACATCTTTATACCAATCATCTGGAGCAAGTGGAGATCCAGCTGGACCGAGAGCCTTTGCCGCTGCCGCATATGTGGCTCAATCCGGAAGTGAAAAACATTTTTGATTTTCGCTTTGACGACTTTGAGTTGCGTGATTATCAGCATCACCCTCATATAGCTGCCCCCATCGCAGTCTGAACTTATGGCTCATCCGCAACTCAGTCTAGTCTGTGCGCTTTCTCGCAATCGCGCCATCGGCATCAATAATCAACTGCCCTGGCATCTGCCGCGGGACTTGGCCCATTTCAAGGCGGTGACTATGGGGCACCCGATCATCATGGGGCGCAAAACCTTTGATTCTATTGGTCGCCCATTGCCAGGGCGGCACAATATCGTGGTTAGTCGTCAACGCGAATGGGCGCGAGAAGGTGTTACGGTAGTAAACAATTTGATAACCGCGATTGCTTGCGCGACTGAGTTGGCGCAAAGCGCCGGGCAATGTGAAATTATGTTGATCGGCGGCGCAAGCCTTTATGAGCAGGCGTTGCCGCTGGCGCAGAGGCTGTTTCTGACTGAGGTGCATGTGGATGTTCCCGGAGACGCTTTTTTTCCGGAATTTTCTTCCGACGAATGGTTGGAGGTGCAGCGGGAGGAGTGGTCGGCCGATGAGAAAAATGCGCTTTCGTGCGCTTTTGTCGTCTATGAACGGCACGTTTTTAAAGCCAAATCTTAATAACTGCCAGGAAATTTAATTGCACTTTTTTCTTGGTGCACAAGTAGTTGTTACCGATCTGTTACCGTTTTTCAGGAAAGTGAGTCCCTTGTGTTACCAAAAGTTATGCTGTGGAGCAGGCGCCAAACAGTGACTTGATAAACATTTGTATGTTGCGAATAGCTCCTTTTAAAATGCGCAACTCTGAGTTTTGGCCCAGTCACTCTCACAAGTTTCTGAAGGCATCTTTCCTGTGGTGTTTTCAGTTGACGTCTTTATTTACCGTAAGCACCCGAGTTGGGGGGAATATGAAGAAGCAGCGAATTAAAGCTGTGGCTCTGTCCACAGTGATAACTGCCGGGGCGGTTTTTGCTGGCTCGTCGTTCGCAGACCAGTCGCTTGACGCCGTTTTGGCAGTGGGTCAGTCCAAAGTTGCGGATGCGCAGAAATCCCAAGTGCGCATCAACAAACTGCAGGACGAGACCTCTGATCTGATTGCCAAATTTAAGCAGGTCAGTAAAACCATCGAAGGTTTGCGTGTCTATAACGCTCAGCTTGATAAACAGCTGGCGAGCCAGCGCGAAATCATGGCCAAGCTGGAAGAATCCACCGCCCAGGTCACGGTTATTCAGCGTCAAATCCAGCCGCTCGTTCTGGAGATGTTGGATGCGATTGAGCAGTTTGTTCAATTGGATGCCCCTTACCGCAAAGAAGATCGTCTTGAGCGTATCGCCAAAGTGCGTTCTCTGATCGACAGTGCCGACGTAACGATCGCCGAGAAATTCCGCCAAGTGCTGGAAATCTACAGCATCGAATCCGAATACGCGCGCAAAGTGGATACCTACGAAACTACTTTAAATGTAGGTGGCCAGGATCTGCAGGTCAACGTTGTTGCGATCGGTCGCATTGCGCTGATGTATCAGACAATGGACGGATCTTTGACAGGCGTGTGGGATAACAAGGCGAAGCAGTGGGTAGAATTGGATTCGGGTGAATACAAAAATGCTGTGCGCACGGCTGTCCGCATCGCCCAGAAAAAAGCCCAGAATGACATTATGCTCCTGCCTATTGCTGCTCCGGAGGCTGCAAAATGAAAGTTTTTGCTAAAAAGAACATTCTTAGTATAGCGGCGGCAGGCGTATTGCTTTTTGCTGGCGCAGTACAGGCCCAAGATAATAAGGCCACTTCACTTGATCAGCTGTTGCAGATGATGAAAGAAAGCAAGGTTCGTGAGAGCCAAGAGCATCAGCAACGCGAAGCAGAATTCCTGCGAGAGAAAAATCAGCGCGCTTCATTATTGGCAAATGCTGAAAAAACTCGCGCGCAAGAAGAAGCCCGCTCAGCCGAGCTGGAAGCTGCTTACGAGAAACAAGATCTGCAAATCAAAGCACTGCGCGCCCAATTGGATGAGCGCATGGGTTCGTTGAAAGAACTGTTTGGTCACTTGAAAACCGCTTCAGGTGACTTGCAGGCCAACCTGAAAAACTCACTTGTGAGCTTGCAGTACTCTGATCGTGATGAGTTCGCAGTTGAACTGTCCAAAAAAATGGACAGCGAAACCAGTTTGCCGACCATCGAAGAAATCGAACGCCTGATTTATGAAATTCAGCGCGAGACCGTCGAAGCCGGCAAAGTTGTTCGCTTCAAAGCCAAAGTTGCCGATGCTAACGGTCAACAAAGTGAACAAGATGTTGTGCGTATCGGTAACTACGGCGTAGTTTCCGGCGGCAAATATCTGTTCTTCAGCCCTGGCTCAGACACTTTGAATGTTCCACGTATGCAGCCAGCCGGTCTGCCTGATCCGTCCAAACTGGAAAATGCAACTTCCGGCTTCACGCAAGTGGGCGTAGACCCGACTCTGCCCTTGGGTGGCGAAATCATGCAGATTCTGGTGGCACGCCCTGACCTGAATGAGCGTATGGAACAAGGTGGTCTGGTTGGTTACATCATTATCTACGGCTTGGGTGGCGTAGGTCTGATTCTGATTATCTGGCGCTTCTTCACCTTAACCGTTATCGGCGGCAAAGTTTCCAAGCAGCTCAAGTCAAGCCGTGCCAGCACTGACAACCCGCTCGGGCGTGTATTGAAAGTTGCCGAAGACAATCCGAACATCGATACCGAGTCTCTGGAATTGAAACTTGAAGAGGCGGTCTTAAAAGAGCGGCCTGCAATTGAAGGCGGCTTGAACATGATCAAGATCATTTCAATGGTCGCACCTCTGATGGGTCTGTTGGGTACCGTAACCGGTATGATTCAAACCTTCCAGGCGATTACCGACTTCGGTGCGGGCGATCCGAAACTGATGGCGGGCGGTATCTCTACTGCGCTGGTGACCACAGTTCAAGGTCTGGTCGTGGCAATCCCGACGGTATTCATGCATACCATTCTCAGCGGTAAAGCCAAGCGTATTGTTCACGTATTGGAAGAGCAGAGCGCCGGAATTATTGCCGAAAAAGCTGAAAGCAAATAACAGGAGATAACTCATGTCCTGGTCATTGTCCGAAGCTTTGGAAACCGTTCAGACGTTTGTAGCGTCTGGCGGTCCTGTATTGCTGGCTATTGCAGTGCTCACCTTTATCCTGTGGACTTTGATATTTGAGCGCATCTGGTACTACCGGAGCGGTCTTCGCTCTACCGTCAGGAAAACTGTTGCGGCATGGGATGCTCGCCCCGAGCGCAAATCATGGAACGCGCATCAGATCCGTGCGTCGATGGTCTCTCAGGTGACTGAGAGCATCCGAGCTAACCTGGACTTGATCGGTACCATTACTGCGCTTTGTCCGTTGTTTGGATTGTTGGGCACTGTGTCGGGCATGATTGAGGTTTTCAACGTGCTCGCGACTACAGGTGGCGCTGATGCCAAATCCATGGCCGGCGGTGTGAAGCAGGCTACCATCCCGACAATGGCGGGAATGGTGGCGGCAATTTCCGGTGTGTTCGGCGGTACCGTAGTCACTCAGATCGCTGATCGCGAAGCCCAATTATTGGAAGACCATCTCACGATGGACCATTAATCGCTTTCCCTTTAACTAGAGCCGGCTTCTAGCCGGCCCGTTTCAAGAGAAGTAACCATGAGCAGCAGGAAATCATCCGCTGATGAAGATATAGGAGCCACGATTGACCTGACTCCTATGCTCGACGTGGTATTTATCATGTTGATCTTCTTTATTGTGACGGCGACCTTCATCAAGGAGCCGGGCGTTGAAATAGATCGGCCTGATGCAAATACTGCGAGAGTTAAAAACGCCAAGATCCTGGTTGCAATCAATGCTGAAAACAAAGTGTGGATCGATAAAAACGAGATTGACCCTCAGTTTGTGAAAGATCAGATAGAGCTGTTGTTGGCGGATAACCCGAAGAGCCCCGTTATCATTCAGGCGGATGCTAAATCTAGCATCAAAACCTTGAATGAAGTTGCCCAGGCAGTACGCGCGCTTGGCATCAGCGATGTCTCCATCGCAGTGCAGAAGGAGTAATCGTATGAGTATTGCCCGATATTTAACCGCTGGTGGCTTAGCGCTTGGCGTGACGCTCGGCTTGCTGTTACTGATGCATGTATTAATTCAGACGAATATCTCAGGTCCCGGTGAGGCAGTAGAGTATCGGGTTCCGGATATCGTCATGCCGCAGCGTCAGATCGAAACCAAATTCGACGTCAGTAAGCCGGAAAAACCCCAGGAAGTGGAAGCTCCACCACCGGATATCCCGCAGCCAGAGTTTGATACTCCGGATGCGACCAACGAAGGTATTGCCATCGAAACCAAATTCGACGCGAAGCCGACCATTACTGGTCCAACAGGATTTGGCGATGGCGAAATGATTCCGTTGACTGTGGTTCAGCCCGAATATCCCCGCCGCGCAGCGCAAACCGGCAAAGAAGGCTACTGCACCATCGAGTTCACCGTTTCGGCGAATGGCACCACGAAAGATGCTTTTGTTGCTGACTGCCCAGACTCGGTGTTCCAAAGTGCGGCACTTAAGGCGGCAGAGAAGATCAAATACAAACCTCGTGTTGTAGATGGTCAGCCTGTTGACGTGCCCGGGGTGCAGTACAAGTTCCTGTTCCAGATGGCCAAAGAATGAGTGGTAGTAAGATGAACAAAGCTCTTGGATTAAAAATCGCGGGTGTTGTAACTGCGGTTGTTGGTTTGGGCCTGACCAGTCTGCCCTCTGTCGATGTAGCAGGTGTTCGATTTGTCGATAATGCTGCAGTCGCTCAGGCACCTGCAGCTGCTGCCAAGCTGCCCGGTTGTAAAGCACCTCCAGAGAAACGCCGCTTAAAAGCGCTGGATCAAAAGTTCTTCAAAAAAGTTGCCGAAGTCGACGCTTTGATGAGTCCTGAGCCAGACAAATCGGGTAAAGCTCCTGAGCCGAATTACAAAGCGGCTTGGCCCAAGCTGAAGGCTTTGGTTGATAAGTGCGATGACTGTAATGATTACGAATGGGCGCAGCTATATCAGCGCGCGGCCGTCGTTCAATACAACTTGGATAATATTCCAGGTGCGATCGATTACTTCAAAAAGGTATTGTCCAAGTCACCGAATATTCCTGACACGCTCGAAGCGCAATTGACTTATCAAATCGCTCAGCTCCTGACTTCTGTGGAGAAGTATCAGGACGCGCTGGACCATTTCTCCAAGTGGGAAGCGCTCTGCCCCGCGGTAGTACCGGATGATTATTTTTATTATCGCGCCCAGAATCTTTATCTTTTGAATCGTAAAGATGATGCTTTGAAAGAGGTGGCAAAGTCGATCAACCTGGCTAAGCAGAAAGGTGAAAAGCCGAGGGAAGGTTGGTACAAGCTGCAATTAGCGATTAATGTCGATAAAGAAGATTACAAGGCGGCGGAAAAAGTGGCTGAGGCTCTTGCTGTGGATTACACAGATCTCAGAGGTCTTGCGCAGCTCGCCTCCATCTACGGCATGAACGGCAAAGAAAAGGAGCAACTTGCGTTGATGGACACGTTGTATG